>JAEURL010000558.1 GCA_016789165.1 Anaerolineales bacterium
CCAAGGGCGGCAGCATGAACGGCTCGCACCGGCCGGACGGCGTGCTGATCATGGCCGGGCCGGGCGTGCGCGGCGGGGGCGCGCTGGGGGACGCGCACCTGCGCGACGTGGCGCCCACGGTGCTGGCCCTGCTGGGCGAGCCGGCCCCGGCTGACCTGGACGGGCGCGTCCTGGCCGAAGCCCTGCAGCGCGGGCCGGGGGCGCCGGCCGCGGCCGCGGCGGCCTGGGCACCGGAGTTGGAGCAAGCCTATTCGCCGGCCGAGACGGCTCGGGTGGCCGAGCGGCTGCGCGGCCTGGGATATCTGGAGTAACGCCGTGGCGCGCGTGTATCGGATTGCGATGGTGGCGGCCTGTCCCTTCCCGACCTCGCAGGGGTCGCAGGTGCTCATCCGCCAGCTGGCCGAGACTCTGGCCGCGCGCCGGCACGCCGTGCATCTGGTCACCTATCACTTAGGCGAGCCGGCGGCCGCGGCGCCGGCGGGCGTACAGCTCCACCGCGCGCCGGCCGTGCCCGGCTATCGCAAGCTGGGCTCCGGCCCGGCCTGGGGCAAGCTCTGGCTGGACCTGCTGCTGCTGCTCACGTTGTGGCGGGTGGTGCGGCGCGAGGCCGTGGACGTGATCCACGCCCACAACTACGAGGCCCTGCTGATCGGCTGGCTGGTGGGCCGGCTGACGGGCGTGCCCGTGGTGTACCACAGCCACAACGTCATGGCGGCCGAGCTGCCCACCTATTTCCGCTCCGCCTGGGCGCGGCGCGCGGCGGCCGGCCTGGCCCGGCTGCTGGACCGCGAGCTGCCGCGCCGGGCGCAGGCCTGCCTGGCCCTCAGCCCGGAGGCCGTGGAGTTCTACGCCGCGCACGGCGTGGCCGCCGAGCGCTTGTGGCTGGTGCCGCCCGGCATCGAGTTTGGCGAGCCGCCGGCCGGCGCGGCGGAGGCGGCGCGCCTCCGGCACGGCCTGGGTGCCGGGCCGCTGGTGATCTACACCGGCAACCTTGATCAGTATCAGCGCGTGGCGGCGCTGGTGCGCGGCTTTGAACGCGTGCGCGCGGCGGCGCCGGCGGCGCAGCTGGTGATTGCCAGCCATGGCTCGGCCGGCGATTACCAGGCCGTGCTGGCGGAGGCCGGCCCGGCGCCGGGCGTGCGCTTCGTGCGCAGCGCCAGCTTCGAGGAGACGCGCGCCCTGCTGCTGGCCGCCGAGGTGGCCGTCTGTCCGCGCATGGCCTGCTTCGGCTTCCCGATCAAGCTGCTCAACTACATGGCGGCCGGCAAGGCCGTGGTGGCCGCGCGCGGCTCGGCCAAGGGCCTGCGCCATCTGGAGAACGGCTACGTGGCCGAGGACGACGAGGCGCTCATGGCCGGCGTGGTGCAGCTGCTGGAGCAGCCGGCCATGGCGGCCCGGCTGGGCGCGGCCGCGCGCCTGACCGTGGAGACGCGCTTCCATTGGGGGCACGCCGCGCGCGAGATCGAGCGCTGTTACGCCAGCCTGACCGGGGAGCGCGCTGAGCCGGCACTGGCGGAGGGCCGGCTGGGGCGGGCCAACTTCTAGCAACGGGCGGGGAACAAGGGGTCCATCGCAACCAGCGGTGTAAAGTGACTCAGGACGATGCGCCGCCCGTTCATGTTGGCGGCGTGCGGCCAGCGGCGCCGCCTGGAAGGCCGGCGAGCCGCTCGACCTGACCCTGGCTGCCTATAACAACGGCGGGCTGTGCGCGCCGCACCGCAACTAAGGCGCCATTAATCCTCGGCCGGGCATGACCTTAGGCCCGGTTGACAAGCCTACTCCCCGCCGGTAATCTGCCGGCGGGGAGTCGCCTTTTAACGGAATGGTGTCACGTGCGATTTTTGCCTCAACCTCTGCTGCTCCGCCGGCTGACGCTGGCCGCCGTGGCCGCGCTGCTGCTGGCGCCGGCCGCCGCCCGCGCCCAGACTTTTCCGGATTACAACCCGCCTGAGATCCTCGACAAGCCGCTGGGCGTCACGCGCCTGCCCAACGGCAACACCCTGATCGCCGACACCGGCGGCGCCAACTACACCTCCACCGACGCGGCGGTGCTGGAGGTGGACCCGGCCGGCCAGGTGGTCTGGGTCTACGCCGAGCCCATGAACTTCACCCACAGCGCCAACCCGTGCTGGGACGATACCCTCCTGATCACGGACACCGGCAACGACCGGGTGATCCGGGTGGATCACAGCGGCCGGCTGGTCTGGTCCACCGACGACTGGGGCGGCGGGAGCGGCCTGCTCAGCGACGGCTCGCACCTCGACTATCCCAACGACGGCGAGTGCCTGGACAACGGCCACCTGCTGCTCAGCGACCGCAACAACGACCGCGTGCTCGAGACCACGGCCGACGGCCAGGTGGTCTGGACGTACGCTCAGTTGCTGCGCCCGCACAACCCGGACCGGCTGCCCAACGGCAACACCATGATCTCGGACTCGGAGCGCAACTTCGTGATCGAGGTGGACCCGCAGGGCCAGGTGGTGTGGGAGTACGGCGGCAGCGGCCTCCTGAATTGGCCGCGCGACGCCGACCGGCTGGCCAACGGCAACACCCTGATCACCGACTCGCGCAACAACCGCATCCTGGAGGTCACGCCGGCCGGCCGGCTGGTGTGGGAGTACGACGGCCTTTCCATTCCCTACGAGGCGGACCGGCTGGCCAACGGCAATACCCTGATCAGCGACAACAACCACAAGCGCGTGATCGAGGTCACCCCCGATAAGCGCATCGTCTGGTCCTTCCGCAACTTCCCGGACCAGTACCCGGACCAGCTGCAGAACGGGGGCTTCGAGCAGGACGCCAACGGCGATGGGCTGCCGGACGGCTGGTACCCGGCCGACCTGAACGCCGAAGGGCCGGCGGCCTTCCTGTATGACGGCGCCGTTAAGCGGAGCGGGGCGCGCAGCGCCGGCCTGGAATACCACGGGCTGGGCCGCATCGCCTGGCTGCAGACTGTGACCGTCCAGCCCGGCGCCACCTATTACTTCTCCGGCGACCTGAAGGCCGAGATCAACAGCGGCGTGGCCGCCTATCAGCTGTGGTTTGTGGACGACCTGGGCGGCCCGCTGGGCGATCCCACCACGGTCGCCTCGCTGAGCGGCTCGGCCGATTGGACCACGGCGCAGGCGGCGCTGACGGCGCCGCAGGCGGCGCGGGCCGTGCAGGTCTGGTGCCTCTCGGTGGCCGACGGCAAGGTCTGGTGCGACAAAGTGCAGTGGGGGCCCTCTGCCCTGGCCCCGGCTGCAACCGGCCCGGCCTGGGGCTGGCTCGGCCTGGGGTTGGTGGCCGCCGCG
>JAEURL010000561.1 GCA_016789165.1 Anaerolineales bacterium
CAACGCCTCGCACCAGCAGGTGCAGGAGGTGGCGATCTACTCGATCATGGAGAACCCGATGACGGCCTGCGGGTGCTTCGAGTGCATCGCCATGGTGATCCCGGAGGCCAACGGCGTGATGATCGTCAGCCGCGAGGACACCAGCATGACGCCGGCCGGCATGACCTTCTCCACGCTGGCCGGCATGGCCGGCGGCGGCCTGCAGACGCCCGGCATCATGGGGCACGGCAAGTTCTACATCCTCAGCCCGAAGTTCATCTCGGCCGACGGGGGCTTCAAGCGCGTGGTCTGGATGTCGTCGGTGCTCAAGGAGCAGATGGCCGAGCAGCTGAAGAAGGTGGCCGAGCGCGAGGGCGACCCCGACCTGGTCGACAAGATCTGTGACGAGCGGACGGCCACCGATGTGGAAGGCCTGGTGAACTACATCACCGAGAAGAACCATCCGGCGCTGAACATGCCGCCGCTGCTGTAAAGCGATCCACTGCCGCTG
Source organism: Anaerolineales bacterium (assembly GCA_016789165.1). Lineage (GTDB taxonomy): Bacteria > Chloroflexota > Anaerolineae > Anaerolineales > UBA6663 > SpSt-583. Next base: position 491 of record JAEURL010000561.1, read on the forward strand.
GACGATGGCCGGCCGTGGGGGCGCCGGCCATCGTCCAGCGTTTTCTTCCTCATGAAACCCTCCGAAGACCTGCGCAGCCTGCAACTCACCCTGGGCTTGTACCTCATCATCTTCGCCCTTAAGTTGGTTGCATATTTCTTCTCAGGTGTCCTGGCCGTGCTGGCCGAGGCCCTGCACACGTTGAGCGATATCTTCATCGCCGCGTTCCTGCTGATCGCGGCGGTGTATTCGCGGCGGGCCGCCGACCAGCGGCACAACTTTGGCTACGGCCGCGCCGAGAACGTGGCCGCGCTGGTGGCCGCCACCATCTTCATCTCGTTCACCAGCTTTGAGCTGTACCGTGAGGCCATCCCGCATCTGCTGGAGGGCTACACACCGGAGTATCAGAATCTGCCCCTGGCGGTCGGTGTGCTGGCCGTGTCTATCCTGATCGCCGGCGCGCCGCTCCTGCAATTGCTGCGCCAAAAGAACCGCGGCGCCGCCGCCCACGCCCAGTTCATGGAGCTGATCAATGACGAGCTGGGCCTGGTCGCGGCGCTGGTCGGCACCTTGTTGGCGGCGCTGGCCGGCTGGTCGTGGGCCGACCCGCTGGCCGCCATCGTGGTGGCCACCATCATCGCCGTCAACGCCGCCGGCTTGTTTCGCGAGAACTTGTCCATGCTGCTCGGCCGCTCGCCCGAGCCGAAGTTTATGGAGAAGCTCAAGACGCTGGTGTTGGCGACACCGCCCGTGGTGGGTGTGCACGATGTGCGCGCCGAATACGTGGGGCCGGAGGTCATCCACGTTGACCTGCATATCGAAGTGCCGCGCACTTTGACCGTGGGCGAGGGCGACGAGGTCGCCGAAAAAGTGATGAACCGGCTCCAGCGGGAGCTCGGCATCGGCTACGTAGCCATCCACACCGACGCCCAGGAGCAGCCGGCGGCATGAGCTTGCTGCTCACCGGTACGCGGTTTAGCGAATCCCAACGCCGAGGTAGAACTTACTCCATATTTGTGACATTTTTCACTATCTGGCTTCTCCGTCCTGCCTCTATCCTGACCCAGCTGCCCCAGTTGTCATCCAGGCGATTGCCAAGCGTCAAGTTCGACGTCAGGGCTATCGTCGGTGAGTGTCGGCGCTGGGGCCTGGCCAAGACCAGGCGCGGGTGCGGCTTGCACCTGCTCTTCATTCGGGATGGAGAAAACATGAGCCAGATAGTCGCAAATTTAGCTGCCAGCGGCGCTCGGCAGGCCGTCAATGCGCTTGAGCTCTTGTACGCCCAAGCGTTGGCAGAGCACGGTCCAGAAACGCCCATCGGGTTTCCGGACACAGCCTATCGCCTGCCCTTGATTCTGGGCATGACGGGCCAGGCCGTGGAGAAATTGGGGGATGTGGAAACCGTGTTGGCCTCGGCCAAGACGCTCCTGCCGCCTGGCGAACCCAGCTTGGGTGAGGCGCTGGAGGCCGGCATCGCGACGCTCTACGCGGCCGAAGCGATCCAGGCGATCCGCTATGTAAAACAAGACCAGCCCGAGATTCTGACGGGCCTGGCCAAAAACGGAAAAAATGGTTCAAATGGCACCCATGGCACTAATGGGCATAGTGCCGACTATCGCCTGAACGGCCCTATCGCGGATGTGCAGCTCCGCTCGTGGGGCATCCAGCTGGTGGACGGCCGCATGGCCGGCGCGGCGGCCATCATCGGCTGCGCCAAGTCCAACGCGGTGGCGGTCAAGATCGTGCGCGAGTTCCAGCGTCGCAACATCTTGTGCCTGCTGTGCGGCAACGTCAACGGCCGCAGCATCATCCACCAGCTCCTGGAAGAAGGCGTGGAACTGGGCTACGACACCTACACCGTGCCGTTCGGCACCGACACCGTCAGCGCCATCTACGCGCTGGGCTTCGCGGCCCGCGCCGCCATGACCTTCGGCGGTATGAAGGGCGGCCAGAAGCAGCAAATCCTGGAATACAACCGCGCCCGGGTGCCGGCCTTTGTGCTGGCGCTGGGCGGAGTGGACGAACTCAAGGTGGCGGCGGCGGCCGGCGCCCTCAACTTCGGCTTCCCGATCATCGCCGACACGGCCGTGCCCGAAATCCTGGCTTCGCCCGTCACGAAATATGAGGCGCTGGTGGGCCTGCCCTTCGATGAGATCGCCGGCCGGGACGACCTGGAGCGCGCCGAGAAGCTGGTGCAGAAATGCATCGAGGTGCGTGACATCAAGATCCGCATCACGAATGTGCCGGTGCCGGTGTCCTACGGCTCGGCTTTCGAGGGCGAGGTGGTGCGCAAGAACGACATGCGCGTGGAGTTCGGCGGCAAGAAGTCGCGCTGCTTCGAGTACCTGCGCATGCTCGATTTCGACGCCGTCCAGGACGGCCGAGTGGAAGTGGTGGGGCCGGACTTCAGCCAGGTGCCG
>JAEURL010000565.1 GCA_016789165.1 Anaerolineales bacterium
TTGGCCAACCGGGCCGGCTGGGCCTCGGTGTACCGGGTGACGCGCACGGATGACCACGCGCCCGACGGCTGCCAGCCCAGCGACTGCACCCTGCGCGAAGCGATCCTGGCCGCCAATGCGGGCAGCAGCGGGCCGCTCTACAAAGCCGTCATCACCTTTGGCGTGAACGGCACCTTCACGCTCACGCGCGCCGGCAACGACGATACCGCCTCCACTGGCGACCTGGATATCACCGGCGGCAGCCTGCTCCTGCTGGGCAATGGCGCGGACCAGACCGTCATCGACGCCGGCGGCCTGGATCGCGTTTTCCACATCCTCAACGGCGCTATTGTCGTGCTCCAGGGGGTGACCCTCCAAAACGGCACTGCCGCCGGCGACCCCGGGTTCACGGTGGGCGGCGCCGACCTGAACGACGGCTGCCCGCGGACCTGGCACGCCAGCGGGGTGCAGTCCAATCAGGCCACCAGCGGCGGTGGATTGAGCAATTTCAATAATGCCCTCACCACGGTCAATGGCAGCGCCATTGTGAACAATGCGGCGGCCGACGGCTCGGGCGGGGGCCTGGGCGTCTTCACCGGCAGCAGCGTGACCGTCAACAACACCACCATCGGCGGCAACACCGCGGACCGCGGCGGCGGCGCCTACGTCTCCGATCTGGGCAGCACGCTCAGCCTCAACTTCAGCACGCTGGCGCGCAACACGGCGGCCACCGGCACCGGCGGCGGCGTGCGCTGGATCTCCGACGGCGCCTGGTCGGCCCGCAACAGCCTGGTGGCCGGCAACACCGGCACTGACTGCGCGGCGACCGCCTCGGCCGGCGCCTTCACGTCCCAGGGCTTCAACCTCTTCGGCCAGAACGGTGGCGCCAATGGCTGCCTGGTCGGCGGCACGGACAAGGCCCTGGCCGGCGCCATCGGCACGGCCCTGAGCGCCAGCCTGGCTGCTGCGCGCGCCGGCGTGCCGGCCTACGCGCTGGTGCCGGGCGGGCCGGCCGTGGACGCCATCGCCCTTGGCGCCAATTGCGCCCTGCCCAGCTTCGACGTGGCCGACCAGCCCCGGCCGGCCGACGGCGACCACAACGGCACCTTGGCCTGCGATCTGGGCGCCCTCGAGCTTCGCACCGGCGTGCCCGGCACCGGCGGCCTGAGCCTCTTCCTGCCCCTGATCGTGCGCTAGGCGGGCCAGGGGGCGGGGTTGGTATAATCCCGCGCGTGCCGTCTCGCGAACGAACTTATCGCACCGAAGCCCTGGTCCTGCGCCGGAAAGATATCGGCGAGGCCGACCGCCTGCTCACCCTGCTGACGCCTGAGCGCGGCAAGCTGCGCGTGGTGGCCAAGGGCATCCGCAAGCCGCGCTCGCGCAAAGCCGGCCACCTGGAGCTCTTCACCCGCGCCAGCCTGCTGGTGGCGGCCGGCCGCGACCTGGACCTGATCACCCAGGCCCAGGCGGTGGAGACCTACCGGCCGCTGCGCGAGGACCTGGTGCGCGGCGCCTATGCCGCCTACGCCGTGGAGCTGCTGGACCGCTTCACGCCCGAGCACCAGGAGGCCGGCGAGGTGTATGATCTGCTGGCCAATATGCTGGGCTGGCTGTGCGCGGCCTCGGATCCGGCTTTGCCGGCCCGCTACTACGAATTGCGCCTGCTGGCCCTGGCCGGCTTCCAGCCGGAGCTGCGCCGCTGTGTGCTGGGCGGCGAGACCATCGTGGCCGAGGCCCAGTATTTCTCGGTGCCGCAGGGCGGGGCGGTCTGCGCGCGCTGCGGCCGCGGCCAGCCCGGCCTGCTTTCGATTTCGCTGGAGGCCCTCAAGTACCTGCGTTACTTCCAGGTTCAGCCATACAGCCGGGTGGCCGGCCTGAAGCTGGACCCAGGCCTGCTGGCCGAAATGGAGCGCGTCCTGCAGCGTTACATCGTCTACTTGCTCGAGCGCCAGCTGAAGAGCGTGGAATTCCTCAAGCTCATCCGCCGCGGGACCGCGCCCTGATCACTCACTCTCTCACTCACTCAATCTCCAATGCCCAAACCCCCTCTCTCCTTCCAAGACATCATCATCACCCTGGAACGCTTCTGGGCCAGCCGCGGCTTCCTCATCTGGCAGCCGCACCACACCGAAGTCGGCGCCGGCACCATGAACCCCGGCACCGTCCTGCGCGTGCTCGGGCCGGAGCCCTGGAACGTCGCCTACGTCGAGCCTTCCATCCGCCCGGACGACGGCCGCTACGGCGAGAACCCCAACCGCCTGCAGCAGCACTACCAGTACCAGGTCATCCTCAAGCCGGACCCCGGCAACCCGCAGGAGCTGTACCTGCAGTCCCTGGAGGCGCTGGGCATCAACCCGCGCGAGCACGATATCCGTTTCGTGGAGGACAACTGGGAGAGCCCGGCCCTGGGCGCCTGGGGCCTGGGCTGGGAGGTCTGGCTGGACGGCCAGGAGATCACCCAGTTCACGTACTTCCAGCAATCGGGCGGGGTGGCGCTGGACCCGGTGTCCGTGGAGCTGACCTACGGCCTGGAGCGCATCGCCATCGCCCTGCAGCGGGTCACCAGCTTCCGCGACCTGGTGTGGGCGCGCGACCCCGCCACCGGCCGCGCCATCAAGTACGGCGACGTGAACCTGCAGAACGAGCAGGAGCAGAGCAAATACTATTTTGAGATCGCGGACGTGGAGCGCCTGCGCCAGCTCTACGCCGCCTACGCGGCCGAGGCCGAGGCCAACCTGGCGGCCGGCCTGGTGCTGCCCGCCCACGACCACGTGTTGAAGATGTCGCACACCTTCAACGTGCTGGACGCGCGCGGCGCCATCGGCGTCACCGAGCGGCAGGCCGCCTTCGGCCGGATGCGCGGCCTGGCCCGGCGCGTGTCCGAGGCGTATCTCGAACAGCGCCGGCAGCTGGAGTATCCGCTGCTGAGCGAGCCGGCGGACGCGGGGCGACCGACGGCGGAGCCCGCGCACCAGCCGCCGGCCGCCAGCGATGGTCCGGCGTCCTTTGTCTTGGAGATCGGCACGGAGGAGCTGCCCGCCGCCGACCTGGACGGCGCGCTGGCGCAGCTGCGCGAGCTGGCCGGCAAACTGCTGGCCGAGGCCCGGCTGGCCCACGGCGAGCTGCGGGTGCTGGGCACGCCGCGCCGGCTGGCAGTGCTGGTGCCGGACCTGGCGCCCGGCCAGCCGGACCGTGAGTGGGTGGTGAAAGGCCCGCCGGCCGCCCGCGCCTGGGACGCTTTCGGCGCGCCCACGCCGGCCGCCGAGGGTTTCGCGCGCAAGAACAACGTGCCGGTCACGGCCCTGGAGAAGCGCACGATCGACAACGGCGAGTACGTGGTGGCCGTGGTCAAGGAAACGGGCCGGCCGGCGCCGGCGGTGCTGGCCGAGCTGCTGCCCAAGCTGGTGGCCGGCCTGAAGTTCGAGAAGACCATGCGCTGGCGGGCCGGCGACCCGACGGCGTTCTCCCGGCCGGTGCGCTGGCTGGTGGCCCTGCTGGGCGAGCACGTCATCCCCTTCACCTACGCCGGCCTGACGGCCGGCAACCTCAGCCGCGGCCTGCGCCCGCTCGGCTCGCCGGCGATCGTCATCCGCTCCGCCGACGACTATCTGGCGGCGCTGGCCAAGGCCAAGATCGAAGCCGATCCCGCCCAGCGCCGCGCCCTGATCCTCAAGCAGGTCCGCAAGCTGGCGAAGGCGGCCGGCGGCGTGATCGCGGACGAGGGCGTGCTGGACGAGGTGACCAACCTGGTCGAGCACCCCACGGCCCTGCTGGGCACTTTCTCGGACGAGGCGCTGGCCTTGCCGCGCGAGGTGCTGATTGCGGTGATGAAGAAGCACCAGCGTTACTTCCCGGTGCAGACGGCCGCGGGCGCGCTTTTGCCGTGCTTCGTCGCCGTCCGCAACGGCGATACCCGCCATCTGGACCTGGTGCGCGAGGGCAACGAGCACGTCATCCGTGCCCGCTTCGCCGACGCCAACTTCTTCGTGCGCGAAGACCGCCAGCTTAAGCTGGCCGACTTCCGGCCCAAGCTGGCCACGCTCACCTTCCAGGCCAAGCTCGGCTCGATGCTTGATAAGGCCGAGCGCGTGGAGGCCCTCACCGCCCGCCTGACGCCGGCCCTGGGCCTGGACCCGGCCGAGGCCGAGACCGCCCGCCGCGCCGCGCACCTGTGCAAAGCCGACCTGGCCACGCAGATGGTGGTGGAGATGACGTCGCTGCAGGGCGTGATGGGCTACGAGTACGCCCTGGCCTCGGGCGAGCCGCGCGAAGTGGCGGTGGCCATTCGCGAGCACTACGGCCTGCCCCAGACCAAACCCGGCCTGGCCGTGGGCCTGGCGGACCGGCTGGACTCGCTGGCCGGCCTGTTCGCGGCCGGCCTGGCGCCCTCCGGCTCGGCCGATCCCTTCGGCCTGCGCCGCGCCGCGCTGGGCGTCAACGACCTGCTCATGACCCACGGCCTC
>JAEURL010000672.1 GCA_016789165.1 Anaerolineales bacterium
TGCCGGCCGGGTCGCCGCAGCGCCGCGCGCCAGCCTCGCCGTACCAGGGGTTGCCGCTGACAGGCGTGCCGTCGGCGTTGACGCGCAGGATCTTGCCGGCCAGGGTGTTCCGCTGGCGGGCCAGGCTGCCGCCGGTCCCCGAATCGCCGACCGAGATGTACAGGTAGCCGTCCTGGCCGAAGTTCAGGTCGCCGCCGTTGTGGTTGCCGTTGAGAGAGGGGATGTTGTCCACCAGCACGGTCTGCGTGGCGGTCAGGACGGTGTTGCCGGACATCTGGAAGCGCGCCACGCGGTTGACGGGCTGAGTGGAGCCGCTGCACTGGGCGGCGCCGTTGCGGTAGGTGTAGTACAGGTAGATGTAGTTGTTGACGGCGAAATCAGGATCGACCGCGAGGCCCAGTAAGCCGCGCTCGAAGTTGGAGCAGATCTGGCTGCTGGCGAAGGTGAGGGCCGTGCCCAGCGCGGCGCCGGCCAGCGTGTAGACGCGCAGCGCGCCGCTCTGGGTGGTCACCAGCAGGCGGTTATCGGGCGTGAAAGCCAGCGCGGTGGGCCCGCCGATGTTATCGGCCAGCAGATTGTCCGTGAAGCCGGCCGGCACGGTTTGCGCGCCGGCCTGGGCTGAAACCGCGGCCGGGGCGCTGCCGCCCAGGGTCACGAGCAGCACGGCCAGACTCAAGCACAGGCGCGGCCAGACAGTGCGGAGCAACATGGGAGGCCCTTTCAGGAACAGCGCGGTTGGGTAGGCCTGATTGTCGCCGCGCCGGCCCAGGCGGGGAATACGGAATTTTGCGGAAGGGCCGGCCATAATCTCTGGGCGGGCCGGCGGCGGGGATTCGCCGGAGATCAGTCCCGGTTGTCGAGCCAGCGGCTCAGCCATTCAAAGCCGTTGGCTACCAGCACCACCAGGCCGGCCACGGCCGCGCCGCCGGCCATGCAGGTGAGGCCGGTGGCCAGCCCGCCCACGCCGTAAAAGGCCAGGATCAGGCCGCCGCCCACGCCGAACAGCAGCAGAAAAAAGCCGATCAGCAGGTTGCGGTCGGTCTGGCGCTGGTAGCGGCGGAGGTCGGTCGGGTCGGGCATGGGAGTGAGGCGGGGAGTTGAGAATGGGCGATGGCTGTCGATTGATTGTACCGCGGCCGGCCGCCGGCCCCCTGCTATAATCGCGCCGATGCCCCACCAAGGCCTGATCCACCGTTATCGCGACTTCATCCATCTGCCGGCCGGCGCCGTGCCCGTCACCCTGCTGGAAGGCGATACGCCGCTCATCCCGGCGCCGCGACTGAGCGAGGCGCTGCAGGCCGAGGTGCTGCTCAAGTTCGAGGGCCTGAACCCGACCGGGTCGTTCAAGGACCGCGGCATGACGGTGGCGATGACCGCCGCCGCCGCGCAAGGGGCCCGGGCCTGCATCTGCGCCTCCACCGGCAACACCGCCGCCTCGGCCGCGGCCTACGCCGCCCGCGCCGGCCTGGGCTGCCTGGTGCTCATCCCGGAGGGCAAGGTGGCGGCCGGCAAACTGGCCGGGGCCGTGGCCTACGGCGCGCAGGTGATCCAGATCAAGGGCTCCTTCGACGAGGCGCTGACGCTGGTCCGCGAACTCTCCGAAAAGCGCCCGATTGCGCTGGTCAACTCAATCAACCCCTTCCGGCTGGAGGGCCAGAAGACGGCGGCCTTCGAGCTGTGCGACGCGCTGGGCCGCGCGCCGGACTGGGTCTGCCTGCCGGTGGGCAACGCCGGCAACATCACGGCCTACTGGAAGGGCTTCGTGGAGTACCACCTGGCCGGCTACGCCGAGAGCCTGCCGCAGCTGCTGGGCGTGCAGGCGGCCGGCGCGGCGCCGCTGGTGCTGGGCCACGCCGTGGATCAGCCCGAGACCGTGGCCACGGCCATCCGCATCGGCCGGCCGGCGCGCGGCGAGGAGGCCCTGGAGGCGGCCGAGGAGTCCGGCGGCCAGATCATGGCCGTCAGCGACGACGAAATCCTGGCCATGCAGAAGCGGCTGGCCGCCGAGGGCGTGTGGTGCGAGCCGGCCTCGGCCGCCGGCGCCGCCGGGCTTTATAAGGAAGTGACCGAGGGCCGGCTGGCCGACCGCGTGCGCGGCAAGACCGTGGTGTGCGTGGTCACGGGCCACGGCCTCAAGGACCCGGACAGCGTCACCGCCCATTTCCCGGCCCCCCAAATCATCCCCGCGCAGCTCAGCGCGCTGACGGCGCTGCTGGACTGAACAGCCGGCTCAGGGCCGGCCGAAGAGCTGCTTGTCCAGGAGCGTGCTGATCTCCTGCACGTTCGCGTCCCCTTCATTGCTCAACACGATAATGGTCGCCCGGCTGTCCGGGTAGCGCGTGATGACGGTCGCGAAGCCCTCGATGCCGCCGCTGTGCTGCCAGATGGTCTGGCCTGGGGCTTGGAGGATGCCCCAGCCATAGCTATACCCCCAGCCGCCGCTGTCCGGGATGGGGGCCGGCGCCGTGGTGAGTTTGTCCAGATAGGCGCGCGGCACCAGCCGCTCGGTGTACAGCGCTTGATCCCATTGATAAAGATCGGTCACAGTCGAATACAACGCGCCGGCCGCATACGGGATCGACATATCGATGTAATCGGCCGGCAGGGAGGAATACTGGTCGTTGTAGCCGACAGCCACGCCGTCGGCGTTGTGGTCATAGCCGGTGTTGCTCAAGCCCAAGGGCTCAATGATCGCCTGGCGCAGAAAGGCCGCATAGGTTTGGCCGGTAACCCGCTCGATGACCCAGCCTAGCACGGCGTAGCCGGAATTGCTGTACCGCCAACCCTGACCCGGCGGGAAATCAAGCGGCAGATCCTGAAAACGGGCCAGGAGCTGGGCCGGCGCGACCGGCGTCGCCCGCTGCGCTAAGTAATCGGGCAGCGCGGTGTAATTGGGGAGGCCCGAGGTATGGGTCAGCAGGTGTGCCAGGGTGATCGCCTGCCAGGCCGCTGGACAGTCGTCCAGGTAACGGCACACGGAGTCGGCCGCCGTGAGTTGGCCCCGCGCCTCCAGGATGAGGATCGCCATGGCCGTGAATTGCTTGGTGAGGGAGCCCAGCCGGAAGCGGGTCTCTGGCGTGTTCCCGATATGTTTCTCGCGATCCGCCAGGCCGTATCCGTGGCTGAAAAGCACCTGACCCTGGTTGGCCACCAGCACGGCCCCGCTGAAGAGCCCTTTCTGACCCAAGTCCGCCAGCCACGCTTCCAGATCCGCCACGACCTCTTCCGGAATGGCGGTCGGCGTGAGCGATACCGGCGTGGCGGTGGCCGGCGGCGGTGTGGCGGTTGGCGGCGCGCTGGTCAGGGTGGGAAGCGGCGGCGGCGAGGGCGCGGCGCGTTCGTCGGCGGCTTCAGGGGCTGATGCCGGGGCCGCGCAGGCCGCCATCGCGAACACAGCTCCACAGGCAGCCAGGCGGGAAATCAGGTTGAGGCGCATGGCGGTTCCCGTGTGATTGAGGACAACCCGGCCGGCCGGAGACCACAGCCCGCCGGGACGTGGGCCTCACTTTACCTCTGCCGGTCAGCGGTATCAATGGGCTTGCCGCCCGGCCGCGCCATAAACCCGGCCAAGGCCCCAGACTCGTTCCGACAAAAGTAGGATGAAGGCGCTCCGCTTGGGCGATATCGTACTGCCACGTTTGACGCATCTAGCCGGCCTGATTGTTCAAGGAGCCCTTCATGCTGACCACCTCCATCGTCCCCGCCAGCAGCACGTCCGCGGCCGATCTTAGCCGGCTGCAGGCCCGCTTGCGGGGCGCGCTCATCGCCCCCGATCACGCCCGCTATGACGAAGCCCGGCGCGCCTTCAACCTGGCCAACACTCAGCGGCCGGCCCTGATCGTGGAAGCGCTGAGCGCGGCCGACGTGGCGGAAGCGGTCCGCTTCGCGTGGGAGGCCAACCTGGGTGTGGCCATCCAATCCACCGGGCACGGTGCCCAGCCGGCGGACGGCGCCCTGCTGATTCTCACCCACCTGATGAAGGGCGTGCAGATCAACGCCCAGGCGCGCACCGCTTGGGTGGAGGCCGGCGTGCAGTGGGGCGAGGTGCTGGCGCCGGCCCAGGCGGCCGGCCTGGCGCCGCTGCTCGGCTCCTCGCCCGGCGTGGGCGTGGTGGGCTACACCTTGGGCGGCGGCCTGGGCTGGCTGGCGCGCAAGTACGGCCTGGCCGCCGACAGCGTGCGCGCCTTTGAGGTGGTCACGGCCGATGGGCGCGTGCGCCGCGCCAGCGCCGTCGAGAACGCCGATCTGTTCTGGGCCCTGCGCGGCGGCGGCGGCAGCTTCGGCGTGGTGACCGGCATGGAAATCCAGCTCTACCCGGTGACCACGGTCTTCGGCGGCAACCTGATCTACCCGCTGGAGCTGGCGCCGGAGGTCTTGGCCCGCTATCGCCGCTGGATCGCGCAGGCGCCGGAGGCGCTGACCTCGTCGGTGCTGATCATGAATTTCCCGCCCCTGCCGGCGGTGCCGGAATTCCTGCGCGGCAAATCGGCCGTGATCGTCCGCGGCCTGTACTGCGGCCCGGTCGCCGAGGGCGAGGCCCTGCTGCGCGAGTGGCTGGAGTGGCAGGCGCCGCTGGCCAACCTGTGGCGGGCCATGCCCTTCAGCGAAGTCGCCTCGGTCAGCAATGACCCCCTGGATCCGGTGCCGGCCTACAACACGGGCGCCTGGCTGCGCGGCCTGAGCGACACGTCCATCGACGCCATCATCGAGTATGGCGCCGCCCGGCCCGGCCGCGCGGCCCCGATCTTCGTCGAAGTGCGCCACATCGGCGGGGCGCTGGGGCGTGTGGCCCGCGAGGCCAACGCCTTCGGGAACCGCGACGCCGAGCTGCTGTTGAGCGTGGCGGCGATGGCGCCCACCCCGGAGGTCCGCCGGCTGGTGGAGAGCCACGCCCAGCAGCTCAAGCAGGCCCTGGCGCCGGACCTGACTGGCGGGGTGTACATGAACTTCCTGGAGCGCGAAGAGGCCCGGGCCCGCACCCGTGACGCCTACCGGCCCGAGAACTACCGCCGGCTGCGCGCGCTCAAGGCGCAGTTCGATCCTGACAACCTGTTCCGCTTCGGTTTCAACATCCCGCCGACGGAGGCCTAAGGCCCGCCCGTTCTCGTTCACCCAACCGCAGCGGGGACCCTCGACCAGGAACACCGGTCCGGGGTCCCCGTTGCCGTCCCGCTCCGTCAGCAGAAGTGAGTGCCCGCATGTCCCGCTTTTCCTCCGCAACCGCCCGGCCCCTGGCCGAAGACGCCGTCATCATCGGCGGCAGCGTGGCCGGCCTGGCCATCGCCGCCGTCCTGGCCCAGCACGTCGAACGGGTGACGATCCTGGAACGAGACGCCCTCGGCGACCCGGCCAGCTTCCGCCCCGGCGTGCCGCAAGCCCGCCACGCGCACACCCTGCTGCCGGAAGGCCAGGCGATCCTGGAGCAGTTGTTCCCGGGCCTGGTAGCCGAGCTGGTGGAGGCCGGCGCGGTGCCCGTCGAGCCGACCACGGAGATGGCCATGCTCATCGACGGCGTCTGGCGCGCGCCCAAGAACCGCGAGGCCGGCCGCCGCGTGACCTTCGGCCGGCCGCTGTTTGAGGCCCTCCTGCGCGGACGCTTGGCCGCCCACCCCAACGTGGTCTTTCTCTCCAGCCAGGACGTGGTGGGCCTGCGCGTGGACGCTGCCCGGGAACGCGTAAGCGGCGTGCGTCTGCGCCGGCGCGGCGCGCTCGGCGACGGCGTGGAGGAATTCCCGGCCCAGCTGGTGGTGGACGCCAGCGGGCGCGGCTCGCAGGCGCCGCGCTGGCTGACCGACCTGGGTTATCTCTCCCCGCGCGAGACGGTCTCCATGACGCACGTCGCCTACGCCACCCGCCTGTACCGGAAGCCGGCCGGCTTCGACGAGCACTGGAAGATCCTGTACGTCCGGCCGCGCCCGCCGGCCGACCGGCGCGGCGGCCTGATCCTGCCCATCGAGGGCGGGCGCTGGCTGGTGACCCTGATCGGCGCGCAGCGCGACTATCCGCCGACCGATCTGGAGGGCTTTGAGGCCTTTGCGCGCAGCCTGCCCTCGCCGCGTTTCTTTGAAACCATGCAGGCGGCCGAGCCGCTGGACGAGCCGTTTGGGTTTCAGATGACCGAGAGCCGGCTGCGGCACTTCGACCGGCTCGCCCGCCGGCCGGAGGGCTTTCTGGTGGCCGGCGACGCCGTGATGACGCTCAACCCGGTCTACGCGCTGGGGATGACGGCCGCCGCCACGGGCGGCCTGGTGCTGGCGGATTGTCTGGCGCAGCGCCGCGCCGCCGCCGAGCCGCTGGCCGGCCTGGCCGAAGCCTTCCAGTCCGGGCTGGCGGCGGCCACCGGCCGCTGGTGGGCCAAGGTGACCACCGAAGATCTGCGCTGGCCGATGACCGAGATGGTGGAAGACGATGCCAT
>JAEURL010000678.1 GCA_016789165.1 Anaerolineales bacterium
GGCCGCCTACGCCCTGGGCGATCTGGCGCCCGAGCATGCCCCGTACTGCGAGTGGCGGGCGACGCTGCCGGCCGCCTCGGCCGGCAGCGAACCGGACGCCGGCGCGGCGCTGATCCTGATCTATCGCGCCTTCGATCTGCCCGTGCTCTTCACGCTCGGCCGGCCGGAGGCGGTGGCGGCCCTGCTGGCCGAGACCCGCGAGCCGCGGCTGTACCTGTTGATCCAGCCCGAGATCCGGCCAGTAGTGGAGGCGCTCGGCGCGGTCAGCCACTTCCAGGCCATGTGGCGCATGGTGCTGGACCCGGCCCGCTTTGCGCCGCCGGCCTCGGCGGCCCCGGTGGCCGCGCTCGGGCCGGCCGATTACCCCGCGCTGGAGGCCTTGTACGCCGACGGCGCCGCCGCCGGCGAAGCGCCGGATTTCTTCAGCCCGGCGCAGGTGGCGGACGGGCTGTTCTTTGGCGTGTGGGAGGCCGGCGCGCTGACGGCCGCCGCCGGCACGCACCTGGTCTCGGCCGAGATGAGCGTGGGCGCGGTGGGCAACGTCTACGTGCGGCGTGACCGGCGCGGGCGCGGCCTGGGGGGCGCGGTGACCGCGGCCGTGACCGGCGCCCTGCGCGAGCGCGGCCTGACCACGATCGTCCTGAACGTGAACCAGGCCAACGGCCCGGCCCAGCGCATCTACGAACGGCTGGGATACTGGCGCGCCGGCGCCTTCTGCGAGGGGATCCTGGAGCGGCGCCTGAGCGCGGCTCAGGCCGCAGGGGGCGTGTCCCAGTTGAGCCGGGAGCCGAAGCCGCGTACCGTGATCAGGCGGATCGGGTTGGCGGGATCCGGCTCGATTTTCTGGCGCAGCAGCCAGACGTAGCGGCGCACGCCGCCGGCCTCCGACTGCTTGTAATCGCCCCACACCGCCTGGGTCAGCGCCTCCTCCGAGACGGCCTGGCCGCCCCGTTCCAGCAGCGCTTCCAACAGACGAAACTCGGTGGGGGTGAGCGTCACCGGCTGGCCGGCGCGCTCCACGGTGCGCCGGTCCAGGTCGATCGTCAGGTCGGCCAGGGTATGCACCCGGCGGGCGGCCGGCTGGGCGGCGCGGCTGCGCGCCAGGACGGCCCGGATGCGCGCGGCCAGCTCGGCGAAGCTGAAGGGCTTGGTCACATAGTCGTCCACGCCCAGGCGGAAGCCGCGCAGCTTGTCGCTCTCCGCGCTCTTGGCGGTCAGCAGGATCAAGGGCAAATCCGCCAGCTCGCGCAGGCGGGCCGCCGTCTCCCAGCCGTCCATGCCCGGCATCATCACATCCAACACCACCAGGTCTGGGCGCGCCCGGTAGCACTCGCGCAGGGCGTCCTGGCCGTTGGCGGCCGCGGCCACCTCAAAGGCCTCGCTCTGCAGGAATTCGCCCAGCAGCCGGCGCAGGGTCGGGTCGTCGTCGACGATGAGAATCTTGTCAGCCATAGTCAGATAGGCCGGCGGGCGGCGAAGTCAGGCGTCGTCCTCCGCCGCCGGCAATTCGAACCAGAAACACGCGCCGCCGGCGGGGGCGTCCGCCACGCCGATCTCGCCGCCCAGGGCCTGCAGCAGCCGGCGGACCATGTACAGCCCCAGGCCGTGGCCGTAGATGGCCCGCGCGTCGCGGCTGTCCAGCCGCTGGAAACGCTCGAAGACCGCGGCCCGTTGTTCGGGCGGGATGCCCGGCCCCTGGTCGGAGACGGTCACCCGCACGCGGCCTCCGGCCGCTGTGGCTGCGATGGTCACCGCGCCCTCCGGCGCATACTTGAGGGCGTTGTCGGCCAGATGAAACAAGACGCTGGCCAGCGCGCGTTCGTCGGCCAGCACCAGGGGCAGCGCCGGCGGCAGATCCAGCCGCACCCGCTCGCCGCCGGGCGCCGCGCGCAGTTGGGCCAGCAGGTTCTCGGCCAGCGGCGCCAGGGCCAGCGGCGCCGGGGTCAGCGGCAGGCGGCCGGCCTCCAGGGCCGAGAGGTCCAGGATCGTCTCCACAAAGCGGCCCAGCCGGCGGACTTCGGCCTGCACCAGCGCCAGGCGCTCGCGGGTGCGGGCGTCCAGGTCCGCGCCGAGCGCCAGAGTCAACTCCAAGCCCCCGGCGATATTGGTGAGCGGCGCGCGCAGCTCGTGCGAGACCAGCGACACGAACTCGGATTTGAGCTGATCCAGAGTCTTGAGGGCCTCGTTCTGGCTCTCCAGCTGGCCGTACGCCTCGCTCAGGCTGCGGGTCTTCTCGGCCACCTTGGCCTCCAACCCCTGGTTGAGGACCTCCACTGTCCGGCGCGCGGCGGCGGCGGCCTCCAGGGCGGCCACCAGGGCCGCCTGCTGGCGCTTCTGCACGCTCAGGTCATGGGCGGTGCCGGCCAGCACCGGCGGCGCGCCGGAATCATCCGGCACCGGGCGCAGGGCCAGGTAAACCGGGAAGTCCGAGCCGTCGCTGCGCCGCAGGCGCACCTCGCCGGACCAGCCCTCCTCCAGCGCCTGCGGCGAAAGGCTCCGGCCCCGGATGCGCAGGTCGGGCGGAAACGAATCGGCTGTGATGTAGGCGAGCACGGACTGCCCCACCAGCCGGGTGCCCGCCGGCTGGCCCAGGGCGGCGGCCAGGGCGGGATTGGCCAGGCGCAGCCGGCCCTGAGCGTCACAGATGAAGGCGGGGTCGGCGGCGCCCTCCACCAGCTGGGCATATTGGCGCAGCTCAAACTCGCCGGCGATGACGCCCTGACGCGCCACCACGGCCAGAGCCAGCAGAGCCGTCATCCCGGCCGCCACCGGGTCCAGCTGGCCGGTGGCCCGCCAATCCAGGACCGTGTACCAGGCCAGCACGATGCCGGCGGCCAGGGGCAGCATGGCCTGCAGCCGCGCCATCCAGCGCGGCCAGCGGCCGGCCATCTCGTCCGGCGAAGCTGACTGAGCGGGCCAGACCGCCCCCAGGCCGAGCAGGGCCGCGCCGGCGAGCCGGCCCAGATCAAACACGGCGTCGTTGTCCACCTGGCCGCGCAGGCCCAAGTACGTGTACGCGAGATCGGCGATCACGAAGAGCACCAGGCCGGCGGCCGCCAGGCCCAGCGCGGGGCGGAGGCCGGCTGGCTCCAGGACCACCACCAGGTTGGTCAGCAGGACCAGCAGGAGGATATCCAGCAGCGGGTAGACGGCCGTCCACAAGGTCTCGGCCGGGCGCAGGCCAACGCCCGCCAGCACCGGCTGGATCAGCAGCAGCCAGCCCAAGACCAAGCCGACGCCAGTGAGGATGCCCAGATCGAGGAAGGCGCGGAAGCTGCCCAGCCGGCCGCGCGGCGCCGTGGACAGGCCGAACACGGCCGCCAGCGCCAGCAAGTGGCCGGCCATGTAGACGGGGTCCGCCAGGGAGGGCAGGGGTGGGCGCAGGCCCTGGAACACGCGGTAGCCGGTCCAGATCAGGCCGCCGGCCGCCCAGACGGCCACGGCCAGGCCCAGGAAGGACCAGCTGCGCCGCAGAGGCGGCGGCAGGCCCTGATCCGCGGCCCGCGCCAAAGCCGCCCGGCTGGCCAGCCAGGCCGGCAGCAGCTGCGCCAGGTGGCCGACAGCCTGGTGCAGCGCCTCGCCCGGCGGGCGCGCGGCCAGCCACAGGCCGTACAGCGCCAGATAGGCGGCCGCGGCGGCCGCCCAGCCGCGCCAGGTCCAGGCGGCCGGCCGGCTGAATTTGAACCGGGAACGAGCTAGGACGGTCTTCATCGCCGGGCCCATTGTAGTGCGAGCCCGGCCAGGGCGGAAATGGAGTGGAGCCGGAGGCGGGCGCGCCTACCCGCCCGGCGTCTTGCTGGGCGGCGGCGGGGGCGGCGGCGTGTCGGTGGGCGGCGGCACCGGCGTGTCCGTCGGCGGCGGATTCGTCGGCGGCGGATTGGTCGGCGGCGGCGCGGGATTATCGCCCCCGCCGCCGGGCGCGGGCGTGTCGGTGGGGAGCGGCGTGGCCGTGGGAGCCGGCGTGCTGGTGTCGGTGGGACGCGGCGGCGCCGTGCGGACCGGCGGGCGCGTGGCCGTGCGCGTGGCGGTGGGGGTGTTGGTGATGCTGTTCGCCAGGGTGCCGCTGGCATCGGGCGTGCTCGACGCGCGCTCCTCGGGCCGCTGCGTGGTGGTGGCGGTGGGCGTGAGGGTGGGCGGCGACGTGCGCGTGGGCGCGGCCGTCAGGGTAGCCAGCAGACCGATGCTGCCGGGGTTGTCGGCGATGAACTGGCGCAGGTCCAGATCGACCAGCACGGTGCGCGTCATGGTCAGGCCGCCGTCCACCACGGTCAGGGCTTCCAGGTTGTTCAAGGCCAGGCTGGCGGCCTCACTTTGGAAGAGGCACGGGCCGGCCAGGCAGCGGAACGAGAGGGCGTCGTCGCCGGCCTCCGGGCTGGCGCCAACCTGATAGCTGATATCGCCAAAGCCGTCCAGGTGGATGAGGCCCAGCGGCGTGGCGACGCCAAAGCGGTGGCCGAACAGGCTCAAGCGCAGGCGGCCGGCCTCCAGCCGCAGGCGCACTTCCTCCGGGCTGGAGGCTGTTTGCATGGTCACGGAGGTGTTCGGGCTCAGGCGCGCCGTCGGGCCGGCGCTGAACGCCAGCTGGGCCAGGGAGTTGGCGCCGCTCTTCACCTGGGTGCCCACGTCCACGCTGGCGCCGTTGCGGGCGGTTTCCAGCGGCCCGCCTTCCGGCCCGTATTCGACAGTATTGATGATGTCCTGCAGGGTCGCTTCGCCGAGGGCCGCGGGCCGGTTGCCACAGGCGGTCAGCCCGGCGGCCAGCGTTAACAACACAATGGTGAACCGGAGAGAGCGGCCGGACAGCGGAAGCAATGCAGTATGCAAATGGGGACCAGACATGCGGATGGCAGCCTTGGCGGCAGGACACTGGACGGCCCCCTGCCGATGCCGTAAGTCTACACGCCTCCGGCACTCTGGGCGAGTGAGTAAATACGGAGAAATACCGGCCAAGTTGCTGACGGGGAGGCGGGTGGTTGACCACCCGCCTCCCGTTTGTTCAGCGCCGGATCAAGGCCAGATAGGTTTTATACGGCGGCCCGCCGGTATCGGGGATGACGGTCCCGCAGATCTCCAGGCCCCAGGCCTGCAGGCTGCCCGTATCGCCGCCGACCGCGTCCACCACCTTCAGCTTCCAGGTGCCGGCCGAGGCGCGGTTGTTCAGCGCCGCCAGGGGCGTGTAGGGGGTGAAGGCGCCGGTGAACGGCGGCGCCGGGTTGGACGTCCACCCGAGCGGCGCGCTGTCGTCCAGCACCGTATACAGGAGGTCGTCCCCGTCGCCGTGCTGGCCCACCCCGCCGGGATCGCCGATCAGCACCAGGCTCTGGCCGTTGGGCGCGATCAGGTACACCCGCAGATCGCCGGTGTAGGAGTGGCGCAGGGTGTCAATGCGCACGTTGACGTCCGAGATGACCAGGCCCGGCCCGGGCAGGATCAACTGCGATTCGACGCCGCCCGGCGTGGCATCCGGGATCGCCTTGGGCAGATCGGTGCTGTTGAAGATGAAACAGCCGGCGTGCGGGTCGTTCTCGGCGATGATGACGCCGGCCGCGCTGACGGCCCCCAACTGCAAGCCGCTGGGCGCGCTGAGCGTGACCGTGAAGGTCTCGTTGTCCTCGTAGACGGTGTCGTCCAGGATCGGCACGTTGAACGTGCGCAGCGTGACGCCGGGGGCGAAGTTCAGGCTGGATCCGCCGGCCGTGTAGTCCTGGCCGGCCGTGGCCGTGCCGCCGCCCCAATTGGCGCTCACCTGGGCCGGCAGGGCCGAGGCCGCGCTCAGGCTGACCGTGATCACCAGGGTGGCGCCCTTCTCGCCCACCACGTAGCTGGCGGCGGACAGATTGACCGTGGGCGGCTGGTCGTCGTTGAGGATGGTGCCCAGGCCGGACAGCGTGCCGGCGCGGGCATTCACCAGGCTGGACAGGCTGACCGTGAAGGTCTCGGCGGCCTCGTACAGGGTCTCCCCGGTGACGGGCACGGCGATGGTGCGGGTGGTGGTGCCGGCCGGGAAGCTCAGCGTCCCGGAGCCGGGCTGGTAGTCTGTGCCGGCCTGGGCGGTGCCGTTGGCGGTCTGATAGGCGACCGTGGCCGTCAGGGCCGTGGGACCGGTGAGCGTGACCGTGAACACGGCGCTGGTAGTGCCGGCGTTGCCCTCGGCCACGCTGACGCTGGTGATATCCACCTGCGGGGCGAGGGTCACCTCCTGCAGGGTGAGGGTGACCGGGTTGCCGCCGGCCAGGGTAGCGCTGATGGGCGCGCTGAGGGCCAGCGCCAGGGATTCGTTGCCCTCGTAGACGCCTTCGTCCGTGATCGGCACGGTGAAGGTGAGGGCGGTGTCGGCCGGCGCGAAGACCAGCTGCCCCAGCCGGGCCGTGTAGTCGCTGCCGGCCCGCGCCGAGAGGTCGGCGGTGGCGAAGGTGACCGCGGCCGGGACCGCCCGCGCGCCCGTGATCGTGGCCGTGATCACGGCGGCGCCGGCGTTCTCGGCGGCGGCGTAGGCGGCCGCGCTGAACTGGATGACGGGCGGCGCGTCGTTCTCGACGATGACCACCGCCGCGCTGGACGGCGCGCCGAGCGTGGCGCCGCTGACGCCCGCAAGCGCCACCGTGAAGGCCTCGTTGCCCTCGTAGACGCCGTCGTCCGTGATCGGCACGGTGGTGGTGATCAGGGTGACGCCGGCTGGGAAGGTCAGCGGCGTCGTCTGGGCGCGGTAGTCGGCGGCCGCCAGCGCGGTGTCGTCGCTGGTCTGCAGTGTCACCAGCACCGGGAAGGCCGAGGGCCGGTCCAGGGTGGCGGTGATGACGGCCGGGCCGCGGTTCTCGGTCACCCGGAAGCCGGGCGCGCTCAACTTCACCTGCGGCAGCGGGTCGTCGTTAAGGATGGTGACGACCGCCTCATCCAGGAAGGGGCTGAGCGTCGCGCTGACCGGGCTGCTGAGGGTCAACGTGAACGTTTCGTCGGCTTCAAAGGTGGCATCGACCGTGATCGGGATCGTAAAGCTCGCGCCCGTCCGCGATTGGCCGCCCGGGATAGACAGCGTCCGGCTGACCACGGCGTAATCGGTAAGCCGGCTGGCCGTCCCGTCGGCGGAGGTCACGTTCACCGTCACGGTAAAGGCCGAGGCGGGCAGCATCGACACCACCACCAGGGCCGGCCCGGAGTCTTCGTCGACGGTAAAGGCCGGCTGCAGGAAGCCGATATTCGGCGCGCCATCGGTGTCCGCGATCACCAGGGTGGCCGGATTGGTCCCCGAGATCGTGGCGCTGACCGGGCTGCTGAGGGTGAGGTTGACGCTCTCGTCCAGCTCGTCCACGATGTCGTCGAGCAGCTGCACGCTGAAGGTCTGGCTGGTGACGAGCGGCGGGAAGGTCAGCGTGCCGCTGGCCGGCGTATAGTCGTTCTGCGCCAGCTGCGCGGTGCCATCGCTGGTGGCATAGGCGGCCGTGATGGTAAAGGCGGAGGGATTGGTCAGCGTGACCGTGATCGGCGCGCTGGTGCCCTCGCTTCCCAAGTAGGCGCTGGATTGGAAGCGCACGCCCGGCAGCGGGTCGTCGTTGGCCACGGTCACGGTGGCGGTGCGCGAGGCGGTCACCAGCGCGGCGTTGGGCGCGGTGTTGAAGCGGACCGTGAAGGCCTCCGGGCTCTCGTAAATGTTGTCCGGCGTCACCGAGATCGGCAGGGTGGCCGTCAGCGTGTAGGCGGGCAGGGTCAGGGTGCCGGAGGCGGACGGGAAGTCCACCCCGGAGGCCGCGCTGCCGGCCGTGGTGCTGTAGGTGGCCGTCACCACCCGGCCGGAGATGGCGCTCAACTGCCCGATCAGCACGGCCGGCCCGCTGTCTTCGTTCACGGTGACCGTCAGCGGATTAAAGGCCAGGGTCGGCGGGGTGTCGCCGGGATTGTCTTCGATGGTCACCGCGTGGCTGAGCTGGCCGCCGGGCGTGGCGAAGTCCGCGGCGCCCAGGGTCACGACCATGCTCTCGGTGTCCTCGTCCAGGGCATCGGCCAGGACGTTGAAGGTGAAGACCTGGGTGGCGGCCAGCGGCGGCAGGACGAAGACGCCGTCGGTCAGGGTGTGATCAAGGTACAGGCCGGAATTGGCGGCCGTGCCGCTCACCGTATACGGCACGGTGATGGTCAGCCCGGACGGGGCGCTCAAGGTCAGGGTCAGGCCGACGCTGGCGGCGGCGCTGGCCGGCTCGGTGATGGTCTGGGTCGCGGCCAGGAAGGCGAGCGTGGGCGGCAGGTCGTCGTCCTGGATCGTCCCGAGGCCCTGCGCATCGGCCAGTGTGGCAAAGCTGGCGCCGGTGAGGTTGACGGCGAAGGTTTCGGCAAACTCGTCCAGGGCGTCGCCGACGACCGGGACCTGGATCACCTGGGTGGTGACGCCCGGCGCGAAGGTCAGGGCGCCGGTGGTGGTCGTATAGTCGGTGCCGGCCTGGGCCGTGAGCGGCGCGGTGGTGTACGTGACCACGGCCGGCTGATCGGTGTAGCCGCTGAGCGTGACCGTGAACACGGCGCTGGCCGGCGCGCCGGTCGTCTCGGTCAACGTGACGTCGCTGATCGCAATGGCCGGCCAGGGCGCCACCGTGAGCGTCTGCGCGCCAGACAGGCCGCCGCCCGGCGCGGGGTTGAAGACCGTCAGCGCCGCCGGGCCGGCCGCCGTCAGGTCACTGGCGGGGATGGCGGCCGTCAGGCGCGTGCCGCTGACCACGGTCGTCGGGCGGTCCGCGCCATTCCAGCGCACCACCGAGGCGCGCGCCCCGGACACGAAGTTGGTGCCGGTCAGGGTCAGGGTGAAGGCCGGCCCATCCAGCGTGCGCGTCAGCGGGCTGATCTGGGTCAGGGTGGGCAGCGGGTTGGTGACCGTAACAGGCGTGGTGGCCACGGCCGTGCCGATGCTGTTGGTGGCCGTCAGAGTGGCGGTATAGAAGCCGGCCTCGGCGTAGGTGTGCGCGGCCGAGGCGCCGGCGGCGCTGCCGCCGTCACCGAAAGCCCACTGATAGGCGACGTGCGTGCCGGCCGCGAGCGCGCTCGTAAAGCTGGTGCTTTGGCCCAGCAGGGTGGGGCTGGCATTGCCGGCGGTCAGGCCCGCAATTGGCTGCTCGACGATCGACAGCACGCCGTCCACGAACGTGATCGTGTAGTTGGGGCTGGCCGCGCCGCTGGCGACAATCGGATAGGCGCCCAATTCGCTGGTGAGCACGGCCGTGGTGGTAAAGACCGCCGGGCTGGCCAGGTTAACGGCGCTCTCGCCCAGGACAAAGCCCGTGTAGGTGGCCGTGAAAGCCGGGTTGGCCTGGCCGAAGAAACGGGACTGGTTGTCGGCGGTCACCGTCAGCGGCACGGGGTTGACGGTCAGCGTCCCCGGCACGTAACTAAACGTGTAGTTCGCGTCCGCGCCCCCGGAGGCCGTGATGGCGTACGTCCCGGCCGGCGAGCTTTGTGTCGCCGTCGTCCCCGCCGTCGGCAACACGTCCAGCACCGCCAAGGTCTCGCCGTTCACGAAACCCGAGTAGCCCACCGTCAGCGCCGGCAACACGGCCCCGTACGCCTTGCTCTGGTTATTCGCCGTCACCGTCAGCGGCGCCGGCGTGACCGTCAGCGCCCCCGGCACGTACGTCACCGCGTAGTTCGGGCCGGCCAGCGTGCTCGCAATCGCGTACGCCCCGGCCGGCGTCGTCTCCGTCGCCGTCACCGTCAGCGCCCCGCTCAGCACCGCCGCCGTCTCCCCGTTCACAAAGCCCGTGTACACGGCCGTGAAGCTCGGGTTCGCGGCCCCATAGCTCCGGCTGACGCTGTTCGCGGCAATCGTCAGCGGCGCCGGCGTGATCGTCAGCGTCCCCGGCACGTACGTCACCGTGTAGTTCGGGCTCGCCAGCGTGCTCGCAATCGCGTAGGCCCCGATCGGCGTCGTCTGTGTCGCCGTCACCGTCAGCGCCCCGCTCAGCACCCCGGCCGTGTCCCCGTTCACGAAGCCCGTGTACACGGCCGTGAAGCTCGGGTTCGCGGCCCCATAGCTCCGGCTGACGCTGTTCGCGG
>JAEURL010000680.1 GCA_016789165.1 Anaerolineales bacterium
GACCACGGGGATGACGCGGCGCAATTCCTCGGCCAGGGGGGTGGGCGCGCTGCCCGGCCGGGTGGATTCGCCGCCCACGTCCAGCAGGTGCGCGCCGGCCGCGACCATGGCCTCCCCCTGCCGGACCGCGGCCGCCACCACCTCTTCGCCGCCGGCCAGCCCGTCGCCGGAAAACGAGTCCGGCGTGACGTTGACGATGCCCATCACGTAGGTCTGCCGGCCCCAGGCCAGGGTCGTGGCGCCGAGCGTCAGCGGCGGCCTCATAGCTGCTCCTGGGCCGGCCAGATCAGGGCGCTGGTGTCCCCCAGCCGGCCGCGCAGGGCCGCCATGGTCAGGCCGAGGCCGGGGTGCACGAGGTCGGGCGCCACCTCGGCCAGCGGCACCAGCACGAAGGCGCGTTCCGGGAGACGGGGGTGCGGCAGGGTCAGCTCGGGCGTGTCCATGAGCACGGCCTCATACAGCAGCAGGTCCAGGTCGATGAGCCGCGGGCCGTAGCGCACACTGGCCTGCCGGCCCAGCGCGTTTTCGATGGCTTTCAGCCGGCGCAGCGCCGCCAAGGGGGCCAGGGCGGTTTGGGCGCGGGCGGCCAGGTTCAGAAAACGCGGTTGATCCAGCAGGTAGGCCGGCTCCGTCTCGTACAGGCGCGAGACGGCCGTGACCGTGAAGTCCGGCGGCAAGGCGGCCAGGGCGTGCCGCAGGTTGGCCGCCCGGTCGCCCAGGTTGGTGCCCAGGCCCAGGAAGACGGTGGCCATGCCGCGGCCGGCCTCAGAGCGTCCGCCGGCAGGCCGCCGCCTGGCCGAAGGACTCTTCCACTTCCACTTCCAGGGCGCGCAGGCCGGCGGCGCCGCGCTCGCGCAGGGCCCGCTCCAGCTCGCCGCCGATCCACTCGGCCAGCTGCTCGGCCGTGGTGTTGGGGATCGGCAGGAGCAGGGTGTCGGAACGCGGGAAGATGTAGCGTTTGGCGCCGTAGCGGAGGAGGACTTCGTCGGGGCCGGCCTCGACGGTCAGGCGCGGGTTGTGCAGCGGAACCAGCATCTTGTGGTCGAGCTGATCACACAGGCCGCGCAGCAGCTTCTTCAGCACGCTGAAGTCGAGGACGTAGAAATCCGAGTTGAGATCCCCCTCCACGCTGGCCGCCGCCCGGTAGTTGTGGCCGTGCAGGCTCTCGCACTTATCGCCTTCATAGGTGATGAAGTGGCCGGCGCAGAAGACCGTGTAGTCTTTCACCACCCGCACTTTGAATTGAGGGGTTGTCGTGGGTTCCGCCATCTCACGCCTCGCATGCTCAACGCGCTGAAACGGGACTGCCCCCTCGCCCCCGGCCCCGCCGCTATTGCGGCGTGGGCGTCGCCTGTTCGATCACCAGGCGCCGCGTCACCACCGACCATTCGGTGATGGTGGCGAAGCGGTCGCTGGGTTCGGTGAGCGGGCCCAGGCGCACCCCGCCCACCTTGGCGTCCACGGCATAGTTGTAGACCGGGTAGTACAGCAGCAGGGCCGGCGTCTGGTCCGCAAAGCGCGACTGGAACGACTGATACAGCCGGGCCCGCTGGCCGATATCGGCCGTGATGCGCGCCTGCTCCAGGAACTGGCTGGCAATCCGGTCGTCCCAGCCGCTGTAGTTCTGGCCGCTCTCCACCTGGGTCTGGTGCCAGAGCGGATACGGGTCCGGGTCCGGCGTGCCGGCCAGGCTGAAATCGGCCAGCAGGGCCTGGAAGGCGCGCGGCTCCAGGAACTGGCTGCGCAGCGCCGCCGGCTCGGCCGGCGTCAGGGTCACCTGCACGCCCAGCGCGGCCCAATTGGCCTGCGCCTGGCGCGCGACGGCCTGGTGGGCGGTGGTGTCGGGCGCCACCAGGCTGAAGGCCAGCGGGACGCCGTCCTTCTGGCGCACGTAGTCGGCGGTGCCGGGCAGCGCGTCCGGCGGCAGCAGCCAGCCGGCGCTGTCCAGCAATTCGGCCGCCTGCTGCGGGTCAAAGCGCGCGGCCGGCAGGCCGGCGTTGTAAGCCCAGGAGCCGGGCACGATGGGCGAATTGGCGGCCACCGCCTGGCCGGCCAGGATATCGCTCACCATCGCGGGCCGATTGAGGGCCAGCGACAGGGCCTGGCGGACCTTCTTGTCCTTGAAGAATGGCAGGGTCTCGTCGCGCAGGTTGAGGAAGATCAGGGTGTAGCCGGGGGCGATGGTGGTGTACAGGCGCAGGTCCGGCAGGCGCATGGCCGGAGCCACCTGCGCGCCGCTCACCTGGCCAAGGCCCTGAACCTCGCCGGCCTCGTAGGCGGCCAAAGCCGCCGCCCCGCTCGGGTAGAACCGGAATTCCAGTTGGCCCAGGATCGGCCGCGCACCGTGGTAACGGTCGAAGGCCTTCAGCACCACGCCCGTCACCCGGCCGGCCTCCGCCTGCCAGCCGGCAAAGGCGAACGGCCCGGACCCCACCGGCTGGACGTTGAAGGCCGCCTGGGGGAGCTGGGCGGCCGTCACGCCTGACAGCAGGTGCCGGGGCAGGACGCCAAAATCGGCGAAATCCAGGAAGGGCGCGAACGGCTCCGGCAGCGTGAAGGCGATGGTCTGGGTGCCGGTCACGGCCACCGTCACGGATTGCCAGAGCTGCTTCAGGTCCTGCGGGCCGGGGAAATCCGGGTTCTGCAGCAAGCCGACCGTAAAGGCCACGTCCTCGGCCGTGAGCGGCTCGCCGTCGTGCCAGGTCAGGTTCGGCTTGAGGATGAAGGTGTAGGTGAGCTGGTCCGGGGCGATGAACCAGTTGGCCAGGTCTTCCACCGGCCGGCCCTGGGTGTCAAAACGGATCAGCCCGCTGAAGAGCAGCCGATCCAGGTCGCGATCGACCGGGTTCTGCGAATCAAGCAGCGGGTTAAGCGTCCGGGGCGCGCCAACCAGGGCCTCGGCGTAGGTGCCGGTGCCGGGCACGGGCACCTCGGTGACGGACACCACCCGGGTCTGCCCCGCCAGGAGCCCCATGGCCAGCAGCAGCCCCAGCACGGCAATCAGAGCTTGCCAGCGCAGGTGTCTCATTTTTGAATGGCTGAGAATAGACAGAGGCCGGACCAAGCCGGCCTCCGCCGCTGAGCCAGAGGGAGGGCTTAGCGCCCGACCACCACGTTGACGATCGCGATGAGGAAGAAGATGACTGCCAGCCCGATGGTGATGTTGAACAGCGTCTTCTCCACGCCGCGCCGCGCCCGGAACACGCCGCCGGTGTCGCCGCCCGTCAGGCCGCCCAGGCCCGCGGACTTGGACTGCAGGACGATCGCCAGCACCAAGGCGATCGACACGATGATCTGAGCAATATCAAGGTAATCGCGCAACTGCATGGTTTACATTTTCTCCTGGATAGCCTGGAAATTATAACCCAAAGGGCGCGCCTTCCAGGGGTTTTGGATAAATCGTCAAGTTGGGCCGGCGTCAGGCCTCAGGCCGGGATAAAGAAGAAGGCCACGCCGAGCACCACGTACACCGCGATCAATTGGGCGCCTTCCAGCCAGTTGGTCTCGCCGTCCGCGGCCACCAGGTTGGCCACCAGCACCGCCGCGATCAGAGCCACCACCTCGAACTGGTTGAACACCAGGCTCAGGTACTGCCCGAAGCCCAGCGCCACGAAGACCAGCACCGGCGCGACGAAGATCGCGATCTGCAGGCTGGAGCCGAGCGCGATCTCCAAGCTCAGGTCCATCTTGTTCTTCACCGCCACCTGGACCGCCACCAGGTGCTCGGCCACGTTGCCGATCAGGGGGATCAGGATGATGCCGAGGAAGAACTCGCTCAGGCCCAGGGCGGCCGTCACCGCCTCCACCTCGTGGACCAGGATCTCGCTCATCCAGACCGTGGCCGCGGTAGCCAGCGCCAGCACGATCACGGACGTGCGCACCGACCAGTGCGGGGCCTCGGCCTCGGCGCCGCCGGCGTGCTCCAGGGCGGTCTTCTCATCCCCGCGCAGGGCGAAATACAGCCCCAGGCCGTAGATCACGATCATGATCGCGGCCACGCCCAGGCTGATGTACTCCGTGGTCAACACCGGCAGGGCCTCCCCCTCCAGCGTGTGGTTGAACAGCGACGGGATCACCAGCGCCACGGCGGCCAGCACCAGCATGGGGGCGTTAGTCCCCACGTGCCGGCGGTCGAAGGTTTGCCGGCCGTTACGCAGGCCGCCCAGCAGCAGGCTGGCGCCCATCACCAGCAGCAGGTTGCCGAGGATTGAGCCCGTGATGGAGGCCTTCACCAGGTCCAGCAGGCCGGCCCGGATCGCCACAATGGTGATGATCAGCTCGGCGGCATTGCCCAGGGTGGCGTTGAGCAGGCCCCCGATCTTGGGCCCGGTGACGGCGGCCAGGGCCTCGGTGGCCTCGCCGATCAGGCCGGCCAGCGGGATCAGGCCCAGGCACGCCAGGCCAAAGACCACTAGCGCATC
>JAEURL010000018.1 GCA_016789165.1 Anaerolineales bacterium
CACCTTGTCCCGGGCGATGTGCGCGATGAGCGTGCTCTCGTCCGGAAACTGGCGCAGCAGGCCGGGGACGTTGGTGAGCAGGATCAGCTGCTCGGCCTGCACGGCGCCGGCCACCATCGCGGCCGCCCGGTCGGCGTCCACGTTCAGGGCCTCGCCCTCCGGGGAAACGGCCAGCGGCCCGACCACGGGCGTATAGCCGCGCTCCACCAGCAGGCGCAGCAGGCCGCCGTCCACGCTCTCGATCTTGCCGGTGTAGTCGTCGCGCAGCAGCCGCTGTTTGCCGGTGGCCGGATCGATGATGCGGATGGCGTCTTTGCGCCGGGCCACCATCAGCCGG
Source organism: Anaerolineales bacterium (assembly GCA_016789165.1). Lineage (GTDB taxonomy): Bacteria > Chloroflexota > Anaerolineae > Anaerolineales > UBA6663 > SpSt-583. The sequence goes on from JAEURL010000018.1 coordinate 338, forward strand.
CCGTCCACGCCCGAGAGGCTGAAGGCGTTCACGCCCAGCTTCTGCAGCCGCTCGGTGATCAGGGTGCTGATCTTGCCCGTGGTGACCATGGCGAAGATCTCGAGCGTCTGCCGGTCGGTATAGCGCGAGGTGAAGCCGGAGGGCGAGGTGACCATCTGCGGCGGGTGGCCGAGCTGCGTGGAGATGGCGTTGGTCTGGCCGGAGCCGCCGTGGACGACCACGATCGGCTGGCCGGCCCGGACGTGCGCGGCCACGTCCGCCATCACCGCGTCGAAGTTCACGCCGTCTGTGCCGCCGATTTTGATGACGATCATGGGATCAGGAGTGAGTGATTGAGAAATTGGATGATCGGATCGGCTGGGTAACCGGCGATCGACCATCCGCCGGCAATCAGCCTAGATGGGATGCAGCCCGGGAAACTCCAGCCCGGCCGTCTCTTCAAACCCGCACATCACGTTCATGGCCTGCACGGCTGAGCCGGAGGCGCCCTTCATCAGGTTGTCGATGGCGGCCAGGGAGACCACGCGCCCGCTCTCGGCGTCCAGATCAAAGCCGACGTCGGCGTAATTGCTGCCGGCCAGGATCTTGGGGTCCGGCACGCGGTGCAGGCCGGTGCGGTCCTTGACGATGCGCACGAAGGGCTCGGCGTTGTAGGCCGCCCGGTAAGCCTTCCATAGGTCTTTCTCGGTGGTGCCGGCCTTGACGAAGGCGTGGGCGGCCGCCGTGGCGCCGCGCACCAGGTCCACGGCCGTCATGCTCAGATGGACGTTGGTGAGGCCCAGCTCCTGGATGACCTCGGCGGTGTGGCGGTGGCCGGTGGGCGCGTAGGCGCGGACGGAGTGGCTCTTCTCCGGGTGGTGCGAGCCGGCGTTGACCGCGGCGCCGCCCTCGGACGAGCCGGTCTTGATGTCCACGATGATGGGCTGGGCGGTGTCCAGCAGGCCGGCCCGCACCAGCGGCAGCAGCGCCAGATTGCTGACCGTGGCGTTGCAGCCCACGCCGCTGATGTAGCGGGCGGTCTTCATCGCCTCGCGCTGCAGCTCCGGCAGGCCGTAGACGAACTTGTCCAGGTGCTGCGGGGCGGTGTGGGCGTGGCCGTACCAGCGCTGGTACAGGGCCGCGTCGCGCAGGCGGAAATCGGCCGAGAGGTCCACGATCCGGGGCGCCAGCGTGAAGTAGTGCTCGATCTTCTTCTGGCTTTCGCCGTGCGGCAGGCACAGGAACAACACGTCACAGGGCTGGAGCGCCTGCTGGCTGACGAGCTGCAGCTGGGTGCGCTTGCGCAGGTTCGGGTGGTGCTGATAGACGTATTCGCCGGCCTTGCTCTCCGAGGTGGCCTGGGCCACTTCCACGCCCGGATGAAAAAGCAGCAGGCGCAGCAGTTCCCCGCCGGTGTAGCCGGACCCGCCGACGATGGAGACTTTGAGGCGGCTCATGCGGGATCAGGCTCGTCGCCGAACTCGTGCGGCACCGGGTGGTACACCTGGCGGAATTGGTCCTTGTGCCGGCCCACGTCCAGGGTGTAGTCGATGATCATGCCGGGGATGTCCACGCCCGTGGTCGGCACGGTGGTGTGGAATTCCATGGTGTGGTTGACTTCCAGCACCATCAGGCCCTCGTCCGGGTCCTCCAGCACGTCGATGGCCAGCACCCCGCCGCCCACGGCCTGCGCGGCCTTGCGGCAGATGGCGTCCAGTTCGGGCGTCACCGGGCAGACGCTGCCCTTGCCGCCGCGCGCCGTGTTGGTGATCCAGTGCGCGGAGCTGCGGTAGATGGCCGTGATGGTTTGGTCGCCGACGACGAAGGCGCGGATATCGCGCCCCGGCTTGCGGATGTACTGCTGGATGTAGAAGATATTCTGCTGATAATTGCCCAGCGACTCGCGGTGCTCGAGCACGGCCTCGGCCGCGTCGCGGTCGTTGATCTTGGACACCAGCCGGCCCCAGGAGCCGATGACGGGCTTGAGCACCACCGGGTAGCCCAGCTCCTCCATCGCCTCGATGGCGCTCTCCGGGGTGAAGGCCACCTTCAGGCGGGGCTGGGGGATGCCGGCCTTGTGCAGGGCCGCCGAGGTCCACAGCTTGTCGCCGCAGGTGTCGGCCACGCTGGCGGTGTTGACGGTGGGGATGCCCCAGGCGTTGAGCACCTTGCAGGCGTACAGACCGCGCCCGTAGGAGATGCTGCGCTCCAGGATCACGTCATACTGCAGCCACGCGCCGGGTTCGGTGAGCGTGAACTTGACCTCGCGGTCGTCGAGTTTGTCGTAGGCCACGCCGCGCTTGTCGAGGGCCTCAAACAGCCACTTCTCCTCGACGCGGACGCGGGAGTAGAGGACGCCGACTTTCACTTATTCGCCCCAGTCTTCGGCTTCCTGCGGGGCCAGGGCCAGCTGCAGCTCGGGCTGGACCTCGGTCACTTCCAGGTCGACCCCGCAATCCGGGCAGACCACGATCTCGCCTTGGATGACGTCTTTGAGGGACAAGGCGGCTTCACATTCGGGACAAACGGCGGGCATGGGAGTTCTCCTAAAAAAGAAGGCCTCTCGTTTCGGCGAGAGGCCTTCGGGCTTGCGGGTCAGGGGTGCGGCGCGCTCAGCGTATTCCCAAACCGAAAGAACCGAAGACCTTGATAGGCTTCGGGGAACGACGGGCGCGCTTCAGACCTTTAATGGACTCCATTAGCGCCGATTATCCCCGAAAAGGATGAATCGTCACTAGACAATCCATACTAAATTGCCGGCCGGCGTTTGGGCACATTATGACTGGGCTCAGCGGGCGCGGGCGCAATCGAACAACGCCAATTGCCCGCCGGCCGGGCCGGCGTTCGCGCCGCCCCATTCGGCCGGCGGCACGGGCGTGCAGCGCGCGGCCACCCACTGCAGCAGCGCGCCCTGGTTTTGCGGGGCCGGGCCGGCGCCCACGCCCTGGGCGCGCCCGCCAGCGGGCAGCAGGAAGAAGCGCACCTGGCCGGCCCGCACGCGCTCGGCCAGCTCGGCCTCGGTCAGGATCGGATCACGGCCCGAGAAGCCGCCGAGGGCCATCACGGGCTCACCCGTCGCCAGGATGAGGGGAGCCGCGGTGTTGGCGTTCAGCGCCGCGGCCAGAAAGGTCTCGGCCGCGCGCTGGCGCAGCAGATAGGCGGCCAGCCGCCCGGAGTCCGCTGTCCCCGGGGCGCCGCCAGGCCGGCCGGCGCGCTGCAGCAGCTCGGGGCCGGCGTAGGGCAAGGCCACATCGCCGGGCGAGAGCACGGGCGTCAGCGCGTAGGCGCCCGGCGCCAGGATCAGGCCGGCCAGGCCCAGCAGGGCCGCCCCCCGTTGCCAGCCGCCATCCAACCGCCACACGCCCACAGCCCCGGCCGCGGCCAGGCTCACGCTCAACGGGATCAACCAGGCCGCCCAGCCGGTGGTGTTGGTCAGCAGGACGATGGCGACGGTGACGAGGCCGCTGCCCGCGAGCAAGGCCGGCCACAGGCCGCGGCGCCGAGCAGACTGCCAGGCCGCGGCCAGGCCGGCGCCGGCCAGGGCCG
>JAEURL010000519.1 GCA_016789165.1 Anaerolineales bacterium
GAGCTCGGGGTGTTTTTATGGCTGTGACACCGACTACTTTTCCAGGGGCCGCGCCGAAGCCGACGCGCGTTCACCGGCCGGGATGGCGGCCGGCCTCCGTGGGGCTGGCCTCCGCGGCGGCCGGGCTCCTGCTGTGGGAGCTCGCCGCCCGGCTGAGCGGCCTGCCGGCCTTTATCCTGCCGCCGCCGGCCCGGGTGGCCAGCCGGCTCCTGGAGGTCCTGGCGGACGGCTCGCTGGCGCGGCACACCCAGGCCACGCTGATCGAGATTCTGGCCGGCCTGGCGCTGGGCGGCGCGGTGGCCGCCGTCCTGGGCTACGTGGTGGCCAAGTCGCCGGCCCTGGAGCGCGCCCTGACGCCCTACATCGTGGCCTCGCAGTCCATCCCGGTGGTGGCCATCGCCCCGCTGCTGGTCATCTGGCTCGGCCCCGGCCTGCTCTCCAAGGTCGTGGTCTGCGCCCTGATTGTCTTCTTCCCGCTGCTGATCAACACCGTCGTCGGCCTGCGCTCGGTGCCGGCCGAGCTGCGCGACCTGCTGCGCAGCCTGCGCGCCTCGCGCTGGCAGACCTTCGTCAAGCTGGAGGCGCCGGCGGCCCTGCCCGTCCTGCTCGGCGGCCTGAAGATCGGGGCCACCCTGGCCGTGATCGGGGCCGTGGTGGGCGAACTGGTGGGCGCCGACCGCGGGCTGGGCTTCCTGGTGAACGTCGGCCGCGGGCAGTATGACACCGCGCTGGTCTTTGTGGCCGTCGGCGCGCTGGTGGCTCTGGCTCTCAGCCTGTACGGCGGCGTGGCGCTGCTGGAACGGCTGCTCCTGCGCTGGAAGCGCTAGAGGCCGCCCGCCAGCCCGCCACCCTCGTCCGCCAAACCTGCGCCCGTGCTCGCCGTCGCTTAATCCTTCCCCCTTCTGGAGCCCTATGTCCCGCCTGCTGCGCCTCAGCCTGCTTATCGCCCTGCTCCTGACCGCCTGCGCCCCGGCGGCCACGCCCGCCCCCACCGCGGCGCCGCTGCGCAAGATCCGCCTGCCGATGGGCTACATCCCCAGCGTGCAGTACGCGCCCTTCTACGTCGCCGTGCAGAAGGGCTACTTCGCGGCCGAGGGCCTGGAGATCGAATTCGACTACTCCTTCGAGACCAACGGCGTGCAGCTGGTGGGCGCGGACGAATTGCCGTTCGCCGTCGTCTCCGGCGAGCAGGTGCTGCTGGCCCGGGCCCAGGGCCTGCCGGTAGTGTACGTGCTGGGCTGGTTCCAGAAATACCCGGTGGCCGTCATCGCCCCGGCCGGCGCGGGGGTCAAGACGCCGGCCGATCTGCGCGGCAAGACCGTGGGCGTGCCGATCCTGGCCGGCGCCAGCTACGTGGGCCTGCGCGCCCTGCTGACGGCCGGCGGCCTCCGGCCGGAGGACCTGACCATCCGGGAGGTCGGCTTCAACCAGGTGGAGGCGCTCACCGCCGGCCAGGTGGACGCGGCCGTGGTCTACTCCAACAACGAGCCGATCCGGCTGGCGGCCCAGGGCCAGGCCTGGGACGTGATCCAGGTGAGCGATTACGCCGTCCTGGCCGCCAACGGCCTGCTGACCAACGAGGCCGTGATCCAGCGCGAGCCGGAGTTGGTGCGCGGCCTGGCCCGCGCCCTGGTGCGCGGCATGCAGGCGGTGCTGGCCGATCAGGCCGCCGCCTACGCCATCTGCCAACAGTTTGCGGAAGGCCTGAAGGACGACGCTGTGGAGCAGCAGGTGCTGGCCGCCACGGCCGCCCTCTGGCAGGCCGACCGGCCGGGCTGGTCTGACCCGCAGGCCTGGGAGAACATGCAGGCCACCCTGCTGGACGCCGGCCTGCTGACCGAGCCGGTGGACCTCAGCCGCGCATACACCAACGACTTTGTGCCGTGAACCCAGCGGTGAACGGTTCACCATTCGCCAGCCGCCCGGCCGTGCCCGAGCCTTCATCACCCAGGCTGGCCGTCGACCGCCTGTCCCACGTCTATCCAACCGCCGAGGGGGCGCTGCAGGTCCTGGAGAACATCAGCTTCACGGTCCAGCCGCAGGAGTTCGTGTGCGTGGTGGGGCCGTCCGGCTGCGGCAAGAGCACCCTGTTGAAGCTGCTGGCCGGCCTGTTCCCGCCCAGCGAAGGCACGCTCTTCTTTGAAGGCGCGCCGCTGGCCGGCCCCAGCCGCCGCATCGGCCTGGTGTTCCAGAAAGCCAACCTGATGCCGTGGCGCACGGCGCTGGCCAACGTCCGCCTGCCGCTGGAGCTGGCCGGCGTGCCGGCCGCGGACGCGGACGCGCGCGCGCAGGCGGCCCTGCTGCGGGTGGGGTTGGCCGGCTTCGAGCACAGCCTGCCGCGCGACCTCTCGGGCGGCATGGAACAGCGCGTGGCCCTGGCGCGCGCCCTGGCCCAGGACCCGGACCTGCTCCTGCTGGACGAGCCGTTCGGGGCCCTGGACGCGCTCAACCGGGAGCGGCTGGGGGCCGAGCTCCTGCGCCTGTGGGAGGCGCGCCGGATCACGGTGGTGATGGTGACGCACTCCATCCCGGAGGCCCTGCTGCTCTCGGACCGGGTGCTGGCGCTCACCCCGCGGCCCGGCCAGGTGCGGCTGGCCCTGGACGTGCCGCTGCCGCGCCCGCGCCGGCTGGAGATGGAGCACAGTCCGGAATTCGGCGAGCTGGCCCGCCGCCTGCGCGCCGCCATCAGTTAAACAGCGACGGCGGCGGGCAAAGCCGCCGCCGTCCGGAAAGCGCTGTTACGGTTGGGCGCCTACGGTTGTTTGGCCGCCGGCCGGGGCTTGCGCAGCCAGCGCACCACCGCCCGCCCGACCAGCCCGAGCGGAATGGCGAAGACCAGGAAGAGCGGCAGGACGTAGATGCCGAGCCAGATGCCGGCCGAGGCCAGGTTCTGCATCGCCCGCACCAGCGCCTCGATGGCCTCCTTGGCCACCCCTTCGGCCTTCCAGCCGCCCACTTCAATCGGCTGGCTGAGCGCATCCGGCAGCAGGCTGACGCTGATCAGCGACATAGCCGCCGACTCCTGGTAATACTTCATCTGGCCCTTCACCTGCTCGATCTGGCCGCGAATGCTGGTCAGCTGGTTGAAGACGTTCAGCACGTCCTCGGTGCGCTTGGCCTCTTCCAGGATCTTCTGCAGTTGGGCCTCGGCCGCCTCCAGGTTGCGGAGCTGGCTCTCCAGGTCCGTATACTGGGCGGTCACGTCCTCGCCCGTGATGTTCTCTGTCTCGGCCTCGCCGGTGACGGCCAGGTGCTTAATCTGCGTCAAAGCCTCGGTCAGCCGGGCGGCCGGCACGCGGACGGCCAGGTTGGCCTGCATGAGCTTGTTGCCGGCCGCGTCCACCGACGCCTGATAGATATTCGAGCTGACCACAAAG
>JAEURL010000053.1 GCA_016789165.1 Anaerolineales bacterium
CTGACCCGGACGACGCTCTACATCCTGCTGCCGCTCGCGCTCGGCCTGGCCCTGCTGCTCGTCTCACAGGGCGTGGTGCAGAACTTGAATCCCTATCAGCCGGTGACGCCGCTGCAGCCGGCCGGCGCCGCGGCGGCCCAGCAGGTGCTGCCCATGGGGCCGGCGGCCTCGCAGGTGGCCATCAAGCAGCTGGGCACCAACGGCGGCGGCTTCTTCAACGTCAACTCGGCCCACCCGTTTGAGAATCCCACGCCGCTGGCCAACTTCGCCGAACTGCTGGCCATCCTGCTGATCCCGGCCGCCCTGTGTCACACCTTCGGCCAGATGGTGAAAGACCAGCGCCAGGGCTGGGCGCTGCTGGCGGCGATGACGCTCATCTTTGTGGCCCTGCTGGGCGTGACGGTCTGGGCTGAACAGGCCGGCAACCCGGCCCTGACCGCGCTGGGAGTGGATCAGGCCGCCGGCGAGCTGCAGGCGGGCGGCAACATGGAAGGCAAAGAAACCCGCTTCGGCATCGTCAACTCGGCGCTGTGGGCCGTGGCCACCACCGCCGCCTCCAACGGCTCGGTCAACGCCATGCACGACTCGTTTACGCCGCTGGGCGGCCTGGCGCCGCTGTGGCTGATCCAACTGGGCGAGATCGTCTACGGCGGGGTGGGCTCCGGGCTGTACGGCATGCTGGCCTTTGTGATTGTGGCCGTCTTCGTGGCCGGGCTGATGGTCGGACGCACGCCCGAATACCTGGGCAAGAAGATCGAGACCTACGAGATGAAGATGGCCGCGCTGATCATCCTGATCCCGGTGGTGGTCGTCCTGGGCGGCACCGCCCTGGCGGTGACGACCGTGGCCGGCCGGGGCGCGCTGTACACGCCCGGCTACCCGCAGATCACCATCGCCAACCCGGGTGCGCACGGCTTCAGCGAGGTCCTGTACGCCTTCTCGTCGGCCGGCAACAACAACGGCAGCGCCTTCGCCGGCCTGGGGGCTAACACCCCCTTCTACAACACGGCGCTGGGCGCCGCCATGCTGTTCGCCCGCTACTGGCTGGCCGTCCCCACGCTGGCCATCGCCGGCGCCCTGGCGCGCAAGCAGCCCGTGCCGGCCGGCGCCGGCACCCTGCCCACCCACACGCCGCTGTTTGTCGGCTGGCTGATCGCCGTCATCATCGTCGTTGGCGCGCTCAGCTTCCTGCCGGCCCTGGCGCTGGGGCCGATCGTTGAACACCTGCAGATGATTGGCGGCTGACATGACCCACCCTTCCCCGCTTAAGCAGCCCGGGGCGTTCCGGCGCGCGCTCTACCTGCGCGCCGTTCAGGACGCTTTCCGAAAACTAGACCCGCGTGTCCAGGTGCGCAACCCGGTCATGTTCGTGGTGGAGGCCGGCAGCCTGCTGGCCACCGGCTTGTGGCTCCAGGCCCTGCTCGGCCAGGGCGAGGCCCCGGCCGGCTTCGTCGGCACGGTCGCCGTCTGGCTGTGGTTCACGGTGCTGTTCGCCAATTTCTCCGAGGCCGTGGCCGAGGGGCGCGGCAAGGCCCAGGCCGAGGCCCTGCGCCGCACCCGCCAGACCACCCAGGCCAAGCGCCTGCGCGGCCCAAACCGGGCCGCCGGCCACGAACTGGTGCCGTCCACGGCGCTGCGCAAGGGCCAGCTCTTCCTGGCCGAGGCCGGCGACTCGATCCCGGCCGACGGCGAAATCGTCGCGGGCATCGCCTCGGTGGACGAGAGTGCGGTGACCGGCGAAAGCGCGCCGGTGGTGCGCGAGGCCGGCGGCGACCGCTCGGCCGTCACCGGCGGCACGCGGGTGCTGTCCGATTGGCTGATCGTGCGCGTGACCGCCGACCCCGGCGAGGGCTTTCTGGACCGCATGATCGGCCTGGTGGAGGGCGCGCGGCGGCAGAAGACGCCCAACGAGATCGCGCTCAATATCCTGCTGGCCGGCTTCACGCTGATCTTCCTGGTGGTCTGCGCCACCCTGCTGCCCTTCTCGCTGTTCAGCGTGCAAGCCGCCGGCCAGGGCGCGCCGATCACCCTGACCGTCCTGGTCGCCCTGCTGGTTTGCCTGATCCCCACCACCATCGGCGGCCTGCTCTCGGCCATCGGCATCGCCGGCATGGACCGCCTGATCCAGCGCAACGTGATCGCCCTCTCCGGCCGCGCCGTGGAGGCCGCCGGCGACGTGGACGTGCTCCTGCTGGACAAGACCGGCACCATCACGCTCGGCAACCGGCAGGCCGTGGAATTCATCCCCACCGCCGGCGTGGACGCGCAGACGCTGGCCGAGGCCGCCCAGCTCGCCTCCCTGGCCGACGAGACGCCGGAAGGCCGCAGCATCGTGGTGCTGGCCAAGGAGCAGTATGGGCTGCGCGGCCGGGCGGTGGGCGCCGGCCAGCCGAGCGCCCCGCACGGCGCCCGCTTCGTGCCCTTCACGGCCCAGACGCGTATGAGCGGCGTGGACGTGAACGGCACCTCCATCCGCAAGGGCGCGCCCGACACCATCACGACCCTGATCCGGGCCCAGGGCCGGCCGGTGCCGCCCGACCTGCCGGCGGCCGTGGAGGCCATCGCCCGCACCGGCGGCACGCCGCTGGTGGTGGCCCGCGACGGGGCGGCCCTGGGCGTGATCCACCTCAAGGACATCGTCAAGGGCGGCATCCAGGAGCGCTTCGCCCACCTGCGCCAGATGGGCATCAAGACGGTCATGATCACGGGCGACAACCCGCTGACCGCCGCCGCCATCGCGGCCGAGGCCGGCGTGGATGACTTCCTGGCCCAGGCCACGCCGGAAGCCAAGCTGGCGCTGATCCGCGAGCACCAGACCGGCGGCCGGCTGGTGGCCATGACCGGCGACGGCACCAACGACGCGCCGGCCCTGGCGCAGGCCGACGTGGCCGTGGCCATGAACACCGGCACCCAGCCGGCCCGCGAGGCCGCCAACATGGTGGACCTGGACAGCAACCCCACCAAGCTGATTGAGATCGTGGAGATCGGCAAGCAGCTGCTGATGACGCGCGGCGCGCTGACCACCTTCAGCATCGCCAACGACGTGGCCAAGTACTTCGCCATCATCCCGGCCGCCTTCGCCTCCACCTACCCGGCCCTCAACGCCCTGAACTTCATGGGGCTGGCCACGCCGCAGAGCGCCATCCTGGCGGCCGTGATCTTCAACGCCTTGATCATCGTCGCCCTCATCCCGCTGGCCCTGCGCGGCGTGCCTTACCGGCCGGTGGGCGCGGCCCAACTGCTGCGCGACAACCTGCTGATCTACGGTGTGGGCGGCCTGATCGCGCCCTTCATCGGGATCAAGATCATCGATCTGCTGCTGGCCGCGCTGGGGATGGCCTGACCCCGCCGGCGGCGAGAGGCGCGCGTTTCCGAGGAGGCACCCTATGCTGGCACACGTCCGTCCCGCCCTGGTCGCTCTGGCGGTATTCACCCTGCTGACGGGCCTGCTCTACCCGCTGGCCGTCACCGGCCTCGCCCAGGCGCTGTTCCCCCTCCAGGCCAACGGCAGCCTGGTCCAGCAGGCCGGCCGGACGGTCGGCTCCGCCCTGATCGGGCAGGCCTTTGATGATCCGGGATATTTCTGGGGCCGGCCCTCCGCCACCAGCCCGTTCCCGTACAACGCCTTCGACGCCGCCAGCCTCAGCGCGTCGGCCGGCTCGAACTACGGCCCGCTCAACCCGGCCCTGCTGGACCGGGTCCAGGCGCGCATCGCCGCGCTCCAAGCGGCCGATCCTGGGAATCCGGCCCCGTTCCCGGTGGACCTGGTGACGGCTTCGGCCAGCGGCCTGGACCCGCACATCAGCCCGGCGGCGGCCCTCTACCAGGTGCCGCGCGTGGCGCGCGCGCGCGGGCTCCCCGAGGCGCAGGTGCGCCAGCTGGTGGAGCAGCACACGGAGGGCCGGCAGTTCGGCGTCCTGGGCGAGCCGCGCGTGAATGTGCTGCTGCTCAACCTGGCGCTGGACGGGTTACAATGACCGGCGGACCTGGCGCCGGCCCGGCCAACCCGGCCAGGGCGCGCCCGACCACTCTGCTATGACAGCTAAATCGGAGTCTGACCCCGCTTCCCCCTCCGCCAGCGCGCCCGTGATTGAGCGCTCCCCGCAACGCCCGCCCCGGCCCACCTGGCGCACCTGGCTCATTGGCCGCCCGATGGCGACGCGCGAGGCCCCGCACCAGACCGTCAGCAAGCTGGTCGGGCTGGCGGTGTTTGGCGCCGACGCGCTCTCCTCCATCGCCTACGCGCCGCAGGAGACGCTGGTCATCCTGGCGGCCGCCGGGCCGGCGGCCTTCGGCTATGCCTTCCCCATCGCGCTGGTCATCACGGCGCTGCTCGCCATCGTCACGCTCTCCTATCAGCAGACCATCCACGCCTACCCCAACGGCGGCGGCGCCTACACTGTGGCCCGCGAGAACCTGGGCGTGCTGCCGGCCCAGATCGCGGGCGCGGCCCTGCTGATGGATTACATCCTGCTGGCCGCCGTCGCCATCTCCTCCGGCGTGGCCCAGATCGTCTCGGCTTTCCCGGCGTTGTTTGCGGCGCGGGTGCCGCTGGCGGTGGTGCTGCTGGTCCTGATCATGGTCGCCAACCTGCGCGGCGTGAAGGAGTCTGGGGCGCTCTTCTCCCTGCCCACCTACTTCTTCCTCGGCATGACCACCCTGACCGTCGCCGCCGGCTTCTGGCGCTATCTGGCCGGCAGCCTCGGCCCCGTGGTCGATCCGCCGGCCCTGGAGCTGGTCCACGGCGCTCAGCCGCTGACGCTCTTCCTGCTGCTGCGCGCCTTCTCCAACGGCACCACCGCCCTGACCGGCGTGGAATGCATCTCCAACGGCGTGACCGCCTTCCAGGAGCCGCGCACCCGCAACGCCAGCCAGACGATCCTGTGGATGTCGGCCATCCTGGGCACGCTCTTTGTGGGGATCACGTTCCTGCTTGGCCAGATCGGGGCTGTGCCGGCCGAGACCGAGACCGTCATCTCCCAACTGGCACGGAGCGTCTTCGGCGACCGCGGCCTGCCCTACCTGGGCACCATCGCGGCCACGACCGTCATTCTGGTCCTGGCCGCCAACACCGCCTTCGCCGGTTTTCCGCAGCTGACGGCCATCATCGCGGCGGAAGGGTTTCTGCCGCGCTACTTCGCCCACCGCGGCAGCCGCCTGGTTTTCACCTACGGCATCGTGGCCCTGACGGCCATCGCCGGCGCGCTGATCGTCGCCTTCAACGCCAGCGTGACGGCGCTCATCCCGCTCTGGGCGGTGGGCGTCTTCCTGTCTTTCACGCTCTCACAGGCCGGCATGGCCCGCCACTGGTGGCGGGCCGGCCGCACCGCCGCGCCGGACCGGGGCTGGGCCTGGAAGCTGGCCGTCAACAGCCTGGGCGCGCTGTGCACGGCGGTGGTGACCGTGGTCTTCGCCGTCACCAAATTCGCCGACGGCGCCTGGATCATCTTGCTGCTGCTGCCCGCCTCCGTGGCCGCTTTTTTCGCCATCCGCCGCCATTACCGGCACGTGACGCGGGATCTCTCCCTGGACGCCTTCGGCCAGCCGCCGCGCACCCGCCGGCACCGCGTGGTCGTGCCGATCAGCGGCATCCACCGCGGGGCCCTGAGCGCCCTGGATTACGCCCGCAGCCTCTCCAGCGACGTCACCGTCATCCACATCGCCAGCGACCCGGCCGAGAGCGAAGAGGTCCGGCGGCTCTGGAACTGGTGGGGCGACGGCGCCCGCCTGGTCATCATCGATTCGCCGTATCGCGCCTTTCTCGAGCCCCTGCTGGAGTACATCGACATGCTGTGCGCTCAGCGCCAAGACGGCGAGCGGCTGACGATCGTAGTCCCGCAATTTGTCCCCGAGCACTGGTGGCACGGCCTGCTGCACGCGCAGACCGCCTTCTGGCTCCGCTTCGCACTGCTCAATAAGCACGGCCTCGTCATCACCGAGGTGCCGTATCAGGTGGACCGCGACATCCAGCGGCCGGCGGACGGTGCCGGTGTCTGAGCCCGTCCGCCCCAGCCCGGATGCCTTGCTGGCGCACGCCCAGGCCGAGGCCCGCCGTCAGGCCCGCGGCCGGTTGAAGATCTTCCTGGGCTATGCCGCCGGGGTCGGCAAGACCTACGCCATGCTGGAGGCGGCGCGCCAGCGCCAAGCGGAGGGCCTGGACGTGGTCGTCGCCTATGTGGAGACGCACGGGCGGGCGGACACCGAGGCGCTGCTGGCCGGCCTGGAACTCGTGCCGCGCCGCCAGGTGGACTATCGCGGCGCGCGGCTGCCGGAGCTGGACCTGGACGCCGTCCTGGCCCGCCGGCCGCAGCTGGCGCTGGTGGACGAACTGGCCCATACCAACGCGCCCGGCTCCCGCCACCCCAAGCGCTACCAGGACGTGGAGGAGCTGCTGGCGGCCGGCCTCAACGTCTACACCACCCTCAACATCCAGCACCTGGACAGCCTCAACGACGTCGTCGCCCAGATCACGGGGGTGGTGGTCCGCGAGACGGTGCCGGACCGCGTGCTGGACGAGGCCGGCGAGATCGAGCTGGTGGACCTGCCGCCGGGCGAGCTGATCCAGCGCCTGAAGGAGGGCAAGGTCTACGTCCCGGACCAGGCGGCCCGGGCGATCCAGAAGTTTTTCCGCCAAGGCAACCTGACCGCCCTGCGCGAGATGGCCCTGCGGCGCGCCGCCGAGCGCGTGGACGACCAGATGCGCGCCTACATGCAGACGCGGGCCATCCCCGGCCCGTGGTCGGCCAGCGAGCGCCTGCTGGTGTGCGTCGGCCCCGGCCGGCTGAGCGAACGCCTGGTGCGCGCGGCGCGCCGGCTGGCGGACGAGCTTAACGCCGAGTGGTTCGCCGCCCATGTGGAGCTGCCGGCCGGCCTGGAGGCCGCCGAGCGCGAGGGGGTGGCGCGGGTGCTGCTGCTGGCCGAGGAGTTGGGCGCCCGCTCGGTCACGCTGCCCGGCCGCGACGTGGCGGAGGCCGCCCTGGCCTATGCCCGCCAGCACAACGTCACCAATATCATCGTCGGGCAGCCGCTCCGGCCGCGCTGGCAGGAATGGCTGTTCGGCTCGGTGGTAGATCGGCTCATCCGGCGCAGCGGGCCAATTGATGTCTACGTGATCAGCGGCCAGGCCCAGCCGGGGGCGCAAGCCCGGCGGGAATGGTGGCCGCACGCCCCCTTTGCGCGGTACGGGCAGAGCCTGGGCCTGGTGGCGCTGGCCACGCTCGTGGGCTTCGGGCTTGATCCGGGGCTCAGCGGGCAAAAGTGGGCCTTGGCGCAACAGGTGCTGGCCGCCGGCCATCGGCCGGCCGACTTCACGTTCACCGAGCCGGCCCTCGAGCCCACCAACCTGGTCATGGTCTACCTGGCCGCCGTGGTCATCGCCGCCCTGTCGCTCGGCCGCGGCCCCGCCCTCCTGGCGTCGGGCTTGAGCGTGCTGGCCTTCGACTACTTCTTCGTCCCGCCCTATCTCACCTTCGCGGTCTCCGATACCCAGTACGTGCTGACCTTTGTGGCCTTCTTCACCGTCGGACTGACCATCAGCACGCTGGCGGCCCGCACGCGCGAGCAGGCCGAGGCGGCCGGGCGGCGCGCGGCCGAGACCGCCGAGTTATTGGACCTGAGCCGCGACCTGGCGGCGGCGGCCTCGCCGGACGCCATCGCCCTGACCAGCCTCGCGCACGTCCAGCAAACCTTCGGGCGCGAGGCCATCATCCTGCTGGCCAACGGCGACCGCCTGGAGCCGCATTCCGCCGCGGCCGGCTTTCAAATGGACGAGAACGAGATGGCGGTGGCCGACTGGGTCTACCGCAACGGCGAACCGGCCGGCCGCAACACCCAGACCCTCACCGCCGCCCGCCTGCGCTATTTGCCGCTCAAGACGGCCCGCGGCCGGCTGGGGGTGCTGGGCGTGAAGGGGCCGGAGGACGGCCGGCACCTGACCCCGGAACAGCGCCGCCTGATGGAGGCCTTCGCCAGCCAGGCCGCGCAGGCCTTCGAGCGGGCCAGCCTCGCGGAGGCCGCCCGCCAGGCCGCGATGCTGCAGGCCACCGAGAAGCTCCAGACCGCCCTGCTCAACTCCATCTCGCACGATCTGCGCACGCCGCTGGTGTCGATCACGGGCGCGCTGAGCACGCTGCAGGAGGCGGGCCTGGCCTTGGACGAGGCCGCCCGGCGCGCGCTGGTGGACAACGCCCGCGACGAGGCGGAGCGCCTTAATCGGCTGGTGGGCAACCTGCTGGAGATGACGCGCCTGGAATCCGGGGCGCTGCGCCTGCGCCGTGAGCCGGCCGATATCCAGGACCTGATCGGCGCCGCGCTGGACCAGCTCGGCCCGCGCGCCGCCAGCCGGCCGATGACGGTGACGGTGCCGGCCGGCCTGCCGCTGGCGCCGCTGGATTTTGTGGTCATGGTCCAGGTGCTCGTCAACCTGCTGGACAACGCCCTGAAGTATTCGCCGCCGGAGGCGCCGGTGGAGGTGCGGGCCTCGGCCGCGGCCGACAGCCTGCTGATCGAAGTGGCCGACCGCGGCGTCGGCCTGCCCCCGGAC
>JAEURL010000068.1 GCA_016789165.1 Anaerolineales bacterium
GGGCGTCGCCGAAGCGTTTGACGGCCACCTGCAGGGCGGCCGCCAGATCGCGTTCGTCCACGGGTTTGATCAGGTAGCCCTGGATGGGCAGGTCCGCCGCCTTCTCCACGAGATCCTGGTCGCTGTAGGCGGTCAGGATCAGGATCGGCATGGGGTGTTTGCGGGCGATGACGCGCGCGGCCTCCAGGCCGTCGGTGAGCGGCATGCGGATGTCCAGCAGGGCCACGTCGGGCCGGGCGGTGCGGACTTGGTCCAGGGCTTCGCGGCCATTGGCGGCCAGCAGGACCTCGTGGCCCATGCCGGTCAGCATGGCGCGCAGGCCCAGGCGGATGATGGCCTCATCTTCGGCCACCAGGACGCGCAGTTTGGCGGGCATGGCGCTTCCTTCGCTCAATCGGCGGGGGTAAAGGCGGCCGGCGGGATGCGCACCACCACCAGTGTGCCGGTCTCGGGCGCTGGGCGGCGCAGGAATTCGATCTGGCCGTGCAGATCGTCGCGCACCAGGGCTTCGATGATCTCCAGGCCCAGGCTGGCTGGCAGGTCGTCCGGCAGGCCCACGCCGTCGTCGGCCACCTCGATGACGTGCGCGTCCGGGCTGTGGCCAAACAGGATGGCCACCTCGCCCTGCGTCCGGCCGACAAAGGCGTGTTCCAGGGCGTTTTGCAGTAGTTCGTTGATTACCAGCGCCAGCGAGGTGGCCGGCCGGGAGGGCAGGACGACGGTGTCGCCCTCGACGTGGATGGCGACCGCCAGGTCCGGGCGCAGCAGGCTCTGGCCGGTCAGCCGGGCCAGCCGCTCGGCCACTTCCTTGACGTCCACCAGGCGGTAGCCCTGCTGGGCCAGCACCTCGTGCACGGCCGCGATGCTCTGGATGCGGTTGACCGCGATCTGAACGGCCGAGGCCGCGTCGCGGGGGTGCAGGCCGCTCTGGCCGGCCTGCAGCCGCAGCAGCATGGCCACGGTCTGCAGGTTGTTGCGCACGCGGTGGTGCATCTCGCGCACCACCGCGGCGTTGGTCACCAGCTGCGAGTTCTCGATGGCCAGCGCGGTCTGGTTGGCCAGGGTGGAGAACAGCGCGATCTCTTTCTCGGTGAAGGTGTGCGGTTCGGTCGTGAAGCAGTTGAGAACACCGATGACACGCTCGCGCACGATCAGGGGCACGGCCAGCATGGAGACCAGGCCCTCGCGTTCGGCCGCCGCGCGGAACGGAAAACGCGGGTCGGTGCGCACGTCGGCGGCCGTGATCGGCCGGCGCTCCTGAACCACCAGGCCGTTGATGCCTTCGCCGCGCTTGAGGGGCGGCTTGGGCGCGTAGCCGGCCAGGCTGCTTTGGGCGGCGCGCACCACCAGCTCGTCCTGTTCCTCATCCAGCAGGCGCAGGGTGCAGACCGGGGTGCCCATCACCTTGGCCGCCATCTCCACCACCAGGTTGAGCATCTCGTCCAGGTAGAGGGGGGAGTTGACGGTCTCGCTGACGCGCGCCAGGGTGCTCAACTCGGCGATCTGGCGGTCCATGTGGTCGTAGAGCAGGGCGCGGTCCAGGGCGCCGGCCGCCAGGTCGCTGATGAGGGCCGCCAGTTCCACGGCTTCGGGCGCGAAGTCGCGCGAATCGCGAGTCTGGACGTTCATGGCCCCGATGATGCGCTCGCGGTTGATCAGGGGCACCGCCAGGAGCGATTGGAAGGCCTCTTCCTCGGTCCAGGGCACGTAGTGAAAGCGTGGATCGGCCTGCGCGTCGCGCACCGCTACGGGGACGCCGTGCTGGGCGGCCCAGCCGGTGAGGCCCTGGCCCATCTTGAGCGCGCCCAGGCCAAGCGCCTTTTTTGCCAACCCGGTGGAGGCGCGCAGCCAGAGCGTCTCGCCGGCCGGGTCCAGCAGGTAGATCGAGCACGAATCCACCCGCATCACCTGGGTGGTCTTGCGTGCGATCAGGTCGAGCGTGGTGTCCACATCCCAGGCGGCCGAGAGGGCGCGGGCGATCTCGCGCAGGCCGGCCAGGGCGTGGACAACGGGCGAGGCCGCCGGCGCCAGCGGGCCGGTCACGAGCGGGCAGCCTCCCGCCGGCCGGGGACGGCCAGCCCGTAGACGCCCAGGGCCAGCAGGCTGACCAGGAAGACCACGTAGACCCAGGCCGGCGCGCCGGACCAGGCGACGCCGGCGGGATAACGCGCCAGCACCACGCCCTGCAGAACGGCGAAGGCCAGGCAGGCGGCGGCCACCGGCCGCACGCGGCACCAATCGGCTTCCAGCATCACCTGGGCCGCGGCGACGCCCAGCCCCAGGAGCCAGGCGCCGATGGCGCGCGCGCCCAGGACGGTGAGCGGCCACGGCCAGACCTGGCCGGCCGCCTCGGGGGCAAAGTAGAGCAGGGCGCCCACCGCCACCAGCACGGCCGCCTGCACGGCGACCAGGCCGCGCAGCCAGACCGGCAGGCTGCGCTCGATGGGCGGCTCGGCGCCCGGCTGCCGGGCCTGCACGATCAGCAGCCCCAGCAGGGTCGGCGGCACGATCAGGTAAACCCCGAGCCAGACCATGGTCAGTACCCGGGTCTCCAGCGCCTGGTCGGCCCCGAGGTGGAACTGGTCCAGGTGCCCGAGGGTGGCCAGCAGGGTCAGCCAGGTGAACAACAGCACCGCCGGCACCGCCGGCCGGGCGCGGGCCCAGGCGGTCTGGCGGGCGGCCAGGGCCTCCAGCGCAGCGGCTGACCAGTAGGCGGCCCCCAGGAAGGCGGCCGTCAGCGGGTTTTTGATCGTCCAGGCGAAGAAGCGCTCGGTCTGCTCCGTGAATACAAACAGCTGGACACCCACGATGGTGACCAGGCCGCTGGCGACCCAGAGCATGGCCCGCATGGCCGGATGTATGGGTTGAATGGGATTCTCGGCGGGCATGACCTCTCCTTCCCAAGCCTGACCGATTGTAGCGACCTGGGCGCTTTCGCACAACCGCCGGCGGTTGCCCTTGTCAAACTCGCACGCCTATGTTAAATTCGCTCTTTGTGCCGCGGCACCATCGCCCCGGCCGCTTTCTGCTCCAAGTCAGGCCGGGCGCCCGCCCAGCCGAACGGGGCTATATCCATAGAAAGGATAACTGCATGCGTGACTACGAAGTGGCGTTAATCGCCCAGCCGGACTTGGACGAGTCCTCGCTGAACGGCCTGATCGAGAAAACCAAGGGTTGGATTGCCGCCGCCGGCGGCCAGGTGGCCAATGTGGACATCTGGGGCCGCCGCCGGATGTCTTATGCCATCCGCAAGCAGCGCGAGGGCCAGTACGTGTTTATTCAGGCCCAGATGTCGCCGGCGGCTACGCGCGAGGTGGAACGCAACCTGCGCTTCACCGAGCAGGTGCTGCGTTTCTTGATCGTCCGCGCCGACGAATAATTCCTGAGGCGCCGGGCCGGCACAGGAGGGTCCGCCATGAGCCGTGGGCTGAACAAAGTCATGATCATCGGCAACCTGGGCCGGGACCCGGAGATGCGTTTCACGCCTTCCGGCCGGCCGGTGACCTCCTTCACGGTGGCCACCTCGCGGATGTGGAATTCGCCGGACGGCGAGCGCCACGAAGAGACCGAGTGGTTCAACGTGGTGGCCTGGGGCAAGCTGGCCG
The DNA here is from genome assembly GCA_016789165.1 of Anaerolineales bacterium. Taxonomy (GTDB): domain Bacteria; phylum Chloroflexota; class Anaerolineae; order Anaerolineales; family UBA6663; genus SpSt-583. The sequence goes on from JAEURL010000068.1 coordinate 3,606, forward strand.
AGACCTGCAAGCAGTACCTGGTGAAGGGCCAGCAGGTGTATGTGGAAGGGCGCCTGCAGACCCGCCGCTGGGAGGACCAGGAGGGTCGCAAGCACTTCAGCACCGAGATCGTGGCGGACCGCATGCTCATGCTGGGCGACCGCAAAGCCGGCCATGCCGGCGAGGCCCCGCTGGGCGCGGAAGGCTTCCAGGACGACGACGAGTTTCCCTTCTAACCCTGATTTCTAACCCTGATTTTCTGATTGATTTGGCGCCCGGACCCTGGCGGTCCGGCGCCAGGGAGTAATGCATCATGGAGCGTGAGAACAATCCCGAGCAGACGTCCGCCCCGGCGGCGGAAGAAGGCGGCGAGGGCGGTGGCGGCGGCGGTGGCGGCGGTGGCGGCCGGTTCAGCCGCGGCCCGCGGCCCTTTGTCCGCATCACCATCAGTGATGTCAAGCAGATCCACTACAAGAACTTCGAGTTCTTGCGCCAGTTCGTGACGGACCGCGGCAAGCTGCGCCCGCGGCGCCAGACCGGCATCTCGGCCCACCAGCAGCGCATGGTGGCCCAGGCCGTCAAGCGCGCCCGGCACATGGCGCTGCTGCCGTTTGACCGGGAGTCCGACTAAGCGCGGCCTTCGCGCCTGATACCGCGGCCCTCGGCCGCGGCGGCTGAGCGGGCGGGGCACAGAGCGCCAGCAGCGTCGCGCTGCCACTCTGTGCCCCGCCTGCGCGAGGTATCCTCTTTATGAGCAAGAATCAATCTGCCTCATCCGGCCTTACGCGCAAACAGCTTTCCCGCGCCGAGCGCGACCGCCGGATGCAGCGCTACGTGTGGGTCGGGCTGGGTGTGGTGGTGGCCGCCCTGGTGTTGGTCCTCGGCTATGCCGGCCTGGACATGCTGTTCCTGCAGCCGGCCCAGCCCGTGGCGCGCGTGGGCACGGTCACCATCACCACCGCCCAGTTTCAACGCGCCGTGCGCTACCGCCGCTTTCAGCTGGTGGACAACTACCTGCAGGGCCT
>JAEURL010000098.1 GCA_016789165.1 Anaerolineales bacterium
CGGCAGGCCCAGCTCGCGGGCCACGATGGCGGCGTGCGAGAGCGGCGCGCCCACGTCCGTGACCACGGCGGCGGCGCGCGGGAAGAGCGGCGTCCACCCGACGTTGGTGCTGACGGTCACCAGGATTTCGCCGGGCTGCAGCGCCGCGCCGTCCTCCATCGCCAGCAGGACGCGCACCGAGCCTTCCACGACGCCGGCCGCGCCGGGGAAGCCGCGCACGCCGGCCGCCTCGGGAGCCGCGGAGGCCGGGGCCGGCGTTTGGTGCGCGTCGTAGAAATCGCTGCGCCGGGCCGGATCGGCCGCCCAGCGGACCGGGTCGAAGCGCCCGGAGATCAGGGCCGGGTAGGGCGGCAGGGCGCTGTAGCGGGCGTGTGTGGCGCGCCGGGCCGGGATGAAGGCCAGGCTGGACCGGTCGCCGCGCAGGAGCGCGGACAGTTCGGCGTGCGCCAGGAAGAAGACGGCCTCGCCCAGGCCGGTCAGGTCGCCGGCCCGCAGCGCAAACGCGCGCAGCAGCCCGAAGATGCGGATGACCTCGGAGCGGATGGCCTCGCGCCCGCGCGCGGCCGCGGCGGCGGCCGCCAGCCGGTGTCCCATCGCGCGCGCCAGGCGCGGCTGGCGGGCCGTAAAGCGCGCCCAGACGGCGGCGCGCGCCTCGGCCTGCCGCTGCAGCCGTCCGTCCACGCTGGCCGGGTCGAGGCCGGCCAATTGCTGGTCGATCCAGGCCGGGTCTTCGGCCGGGCGCGGGAGGGAGACCTCGAACTCGTGCGGCCCGCGGTGGCCGTACGTCTCGGCGAAGGCCGCACGGCTCAGCTCGCCGCGCGCCACCTGGGCCAGGCCGAGCAGCGGGCCGAGGCTGGCCAGCTGGGCGCCGTCCGCGCTCAGGCCCGTCATCAGCGTGTTGGCGTCCTCCTCGCCGACGAGGCGCCGCAGGTCGTGCCGCAGGCTGCGGGCCGCGTTCTCGTAGCGGCTGGTGCCGGCCTGCAGCATCTGGCAGGCCTGGCGCAACAACGGCGCCAGCGCGCCTGTCCACAGCTCGGCCAGCGCCGGCGGTGTGGCGGCCGCCGCGAGGCGGGCGCGCAAATCGGCGACGCGGGCCGGGACCGCGGCCGTGAAGGCGGCCAGCCGCGCCTGGTTGCGCCGCACGCGGCTCTTGGCGCGCACGCCCACCGGGATCAGGTAGGCCAGCGTCCGCCAGCGCGGCAGCGGCATGAGCGGGACCGTGACGTGCTCGGGCAGCCGGCCGAAGAACTCCTCGCTCTCGTGGTTGAGGCGCGCCCGGCTCAGGCCCAGCGCGGCGCCGACCGAGGCCAGGGCGCTCAGGTTCATGTAGAAGCGCCCGCCGAGGTTGCCCATGGCCGGGATTTGGCCCGGGAACTGAAACGGGATTGTCTCTTCAAAGTAGACCTGCAGCAGGGACCACGTGAGCGGCGTCATCACGTCCGGCACCGCCTCGCCGAAGTTGGCGTTGGTCCACAGGTAGTCGCCGCTCAGGCTGTCGTTCCATTCACCGGTGGCCGGATTGTGGGCGCGCAGGGTGGTGATGGGCCGGGCTTGCAGGAGATAGAGCCGGCCCCCGGCGACCGCCCACTCGATGTCCTGCGGGCCGCCCAGGTCGGCCTCCAGGCGCGCCGCCAGACGGAAGAGCGCGGGCGCCCAGCGCTTGAGTTCGGCCGGGCCGGCGTAACGGCCGGCCGGCTGGGCGAGGGTGAAGGTGGCCGGGTTGCGCTCGCCCGCGACCAAGGCTTCGCCGAGGCCGTGGACGTAGTTGCCGACCATGGCCGCGCGGCTGCCGGTCACAGGATCGGCCGTGAACAGCACCCCAGCCAGGTCGGCGCGCACCAGGCGCTGGACGACGACGGCCATCTCCTGGCCGCCGGCGATGCCCTGGGCCTGACGGTAGGCCTGCACGCGGGCAGCGTGCCGGGAACCGCGCACCGCGCTGATAGCGCGGCGCACCTCGACGTTGGTGCTGACGTCCAGCACGGTCTCGAACTCGCCGGCGAAGGAGGCCGCCGCCGAGTCCTCGCCAAGCGCCGACGAGCGCACGGCGAAAGCGGCCGGGCCGGCCGCCGCCTGGCGGAGCGCGGCCAGGTACGCGCTGGCCTGTTCCCAGGCGGCCGGGGTCAATTGGTCGCCGGCGAAAGCCTCGGGCAGCAGGACGAAGCCGGGCGGCACCGGGTAGCGGGCCTGGAGCAGACGCGCCAGGGTGCGGCCTTTGCCGCCGGCGGCGGCCTGGCGCTCGGCCGGCAGTTGGGAGAGGGTGTAAATCATGGCCGTGCCTTTCAACGGGCGATCCGATTAGCTAACGATGACCAGGAATAACTTGGACAGAATTACTCTTGTTTATATAGATGCAGTTGGGCCAGGCTCGGGTCAGACAAGTCGATTACCGATTGGTTGAGCGGGTCAGGCCCAGCCCAGCAGCCGGGCGAGCGAGGCGGTGATGAAGCACACCAGGAAGGCGATGGCCAGCGGGCCGAGCGCGCCCAGCGTCGTCCACTTGAGGCTGTGCGTCTCCTTCCACATGGTCAGGATCGTGGTGGCGCACGGGTTGTGCAGGAGCGCGAACAGCATCAGGTTGACGGCCGTCAGCATGGTCCAGCCGTGCTGGCCGATCAGCAGGGTGCGCAATTCGGTCAGGCCGGGCGTGTCCGTCATCATGCCCACGCCCATGTAGACCATCAGCATGGTCGGCACCACGATTTCGTTGGCCGGGATGGCGATGATGTAGGCCAGCAGGATGACGCCGTCCAGGCCGATGGCCCAGCCGAGCGGGTTGAGGAAGTCGGCGACATGCCAGGCCAGGGCCCGGCCGCCCAGCGTGAGGTTGGCCAGCAGCCAGATCACGGCGCCGGCCGGCGCGGCCGTCTGGATGGCGCGCCACAGCACGAAGATGGTGCGGTCGATCAGCGAGGTGTACAGGATCCGCTTGACGTCCGGCCGGCGGAAGGGCGGCAGTTCCAGCGAGAAGGCCGAGGCCTCGCCGCGCAGGAGCGTGCGCGAGAGCAGAGCCGAGATGACCAGCGTGAACAGCACGCCGATGAGGACGACCATCACCACCGAGCCGGCGGCCGCCACCGAGGCCAGGGCCGGCGGAAACGCGGCCGCCACGAACACGGTCGCCAGCATGATCAGGGTGGGGAAGCGCCCGTTGCAGGGCACGAAGTTGTTGGTGAGGATGGCGATCAGGCGCTCGCGCGGGCTGTCGATGACGCGGGTGGCGATCACGCCGGCGGCGTTGCACCCGAAGCCCATCGTCATGGTCAGCGACTGTTTGCCGTGCGCGCCGGCCTGCTTGAACAGCCAGTCCAGGTTGAAGGCCACGCGCGGCAGGTAGCCCAGGTCCTCCAGGAACGTGAAGCACGGGAAGAAGATCGCCATGGGCGGCAGCATGACGCTCACCACCCAGGCCAGGCTGCGCCACACGCCGTGCCAGACGAAGCCGGTCAGCCACCAGGGCGCGCCCAGGGCCGTGAAGAGCGCAGCGGCCTGGTCCTCGAACCAGAAGAGCCCGTCGGCGAGGAGGGCCGAGGGCACGTTGGCGCCCGTGATGGTGAGCCAGAAGACCACGGCCAGGATCAGCAGCATGATCGGCAGGCCGAAGAGCGGCGAGGTCACCAGCCGGTCCAGCCGGCTGTCCCAATCCGTCCGCTGGCCCTCGGCCCGCACGGCGCGGCGGGCCACGCTTTCCGCCTCGGTGTAGAGGGCCTGGACGAGCTGGTCGCGGAAGTTCTCGGGCAGGGCCTGGCGCAGGGCGTCGGCGCGGGCCAGCAGCGTATCGGCCTGGGTTGGCGGGGTGGTCATTGGGCGCCCTCCACGGCCATCTTGCGGCTGAAGCGCCGCACGGCCTCGCGCTGACGTTGGGCGATGTCGTTCAATTCGCCGGTGAGCAAAGCCTGGCGGATGCGCTGGTCGCCGTCCAGCAGGCGCAGCGCCACCCAGCGCGGGTTGGGCAAGCCGGGCGCCGCCGCCTCGATCAGGGGCAGCAGTTCGCGCAGGGCGTGCTCCAGCGCGGCGTTGGCGGCCACGCGCCGGGGCGCCACGCGCACCTGGCCGCCGGCCACCTCGGCCACGGCGCCCAGCAGGTCGCCCAGGCCTTCGCCGGCGCGGGCGGCCGTGGCCACCACCGGCACCCCCAGGTCGCGCGCCAGGCCGCGCACGTCCACGCGCAGGCCTTTGCGGCGGGCCTCGTCCATCAGGTTCACGCACACCACGGCCCGGTCGCTGATCTCCAGCACCTGCAGCACCAGGTTGAGGTTGCGCTCCAGGCAGGTGGCGTCGGTGACCACGATGGTGCAGTCCGGCTGGCCGAAGAGGATGAAGTTGCGGGCGATCTCTTCGTCCTGGGAGGCCGAGAGCAGCGAATAGGTGCCGGGCAGGTCCACCAGCTTGTAGCGCTTGCCCTGGAACTGGTAGCCGCCCTCGGCGCGCGTGACCGTTTTGCCGGGCCAGTTGCCGGTGTGCTGTTTCAGCCCGGTCAGGGCGTTGAAGACCGTGCTCTTGCCGGTGTTGGGGTTGCCGGCCAGGGCCACCAGGTAATCGAAGTTGCTCACGTCCAGGCCCATCTGGGCCAGGGCGGCGTTGGCCGGGCAGCTCTCACAATCCACAGACATGGCGGTCACTCCTGGGCTGACGGGGACGGCGCCGGTGCGGCGCTGGCGGGTTCGGCAATCAATACCTGCTCGGCTTGATCGCGGCGCAGGGCGATCAGGGTGCCGCGCACGCGGTAGGCCACCGGGTCGCCGAACAGGCTGGGCAGCTCGGCCGTCACCGGCACGCCGGGCGTCAGGCCCAGGTCCAGCAGCCGCCGGCGCGTGAAGCCCTGCAGCCCGTCGTCCAGCGCCCGCACCAGCGCCCGCTCACCCTGCTTGAGCGCCGTCAGGCGCCGGTCGGCCGGATGGCCGTTGGCGGGCTCGGGCGCCACGAAGATGTTGGCCGCCACCAGCGGGGCCAGGGCGAAGGTCTTGCGGCCGTCCGAGAGCGTCAGGCGCTGCGGCGCGGATTCCAGCACCCGCAGGGTCTGGCCGGGGCGCAGGCCCTCGGCCGCGATCTGGGCGAAGAGGGCGGCCGGCTCGTCCTCCAGGTGGACGATGCGCGCCGGGGCGTCCAGCGGCCAATCCGTGAGCGGCCGCGATTCAACCCGCTCGATGCGGCCGGTGACGGTGGGGATCGGGTCGCCGTGCGGGTCGGCGGCCGGGTGGCCCAGCGCCGCGTCCAAAGCCCCCAGGGCTTCCGCGCTGCGGCTGTGCTCGCGGCGTTCAGCCTCGTGGTGGACCTCGGCCAGCGGCATGCGCGCCTCGTCCACCAGATAGCGCTCCCACAACCGGTGGGCGCGGATCACGGCGACCGCGATCTGCTCGCCGTCCGGGGTGAGGTGCAGGCCGTCCTCGGCGGCCCGCAGCAGGCCCTGGGCCTCCAGCTCGCCCACCAGGCGCACGGCGCCGGCCAGCGTGAGGTGCAGCGCGCCGGCCAGCGATTGCAGGGTGGCGGACTGTCCGCGCCAGGCGCAGGCGTGCAGGTGTTTGAGGGCGTCCTCGGTGCGGATGCGCCGCCGGTTGGCGCGCAGCCGCTGCCACAGCGCCAGCAGGCCGAAGCGCGGCCAGGCCACGGCGGCCACCAGGGCCAGGATCAAAGCCAGGAACACCGGGTAATTCATGGACAGCCTCATCCAAGGGTCGCGGTCGCGGCCGCGAAGAAGGCCAGAAAGGCGATGTTGAAGCCGGCGCCTTCCAGGTGGCGGGCCAGGGCCGGCACCAGCCGGCGCAGGCCGAACCAGGCCAGCAGGGCGGTGAGCGGGTTGACGGCCGCCATCCAGACCGGGAAGCGCGTGCCGCCCAGGGCGACGGCGGCCGAGAACCATAGCGAGGCCGCCAGGATGGCGACGGCCAGGACGCCGTAGCTGATCGTCATGACCTGCTTGTGGCGCTGGACCATGCCCACCAGCACGGTCTGGGCTTCCGGGGCCAGCCGGTCCAGGGCCTGGACGTATTCGCCCAGGTAGATGAACGAGCCGTGGACGAAGGGTGCCAGGACGAACCCCAGGCCAAAGAGCAGCACCGGCGGCCAGACCGTCCAGGGGCCGGCCGGTGCCAGGCCGGAATAGAGTAGCCACAGGCTGGCCAGGATAAGCGGCGTGGCAAACACGCCCAGCAGCCCGCCCCACATCAGGCGCGGCCAGCCCAGTTCCGCCATGCGCTCGGTCCCGGAGAGCAAGGCCGCATGCGGCTGCAGTTTGGGGTGCCGGGCCAGGTCGGCGCGGCCGGCCAGGAGCAGCACGTCGCCGAACGCGTAGACGAGGGCGCCGAGCATGGCCAGCAGGCCGGCGATGTGCGCGGAGGTCAGGGAGAAGTTCAGCATGGCCGGCGCCTCACCACACGCCTGGGAGCAGGCGGAAGCGGACCGAACGGGCGTAATCGGCGTAGCCGGCCAGCTCGGCCCGCAGGGTGCGGTCCTCTAGGGCGGTGCGGACCACGATCAAAACGGCCGCCAGCCCACCGAGCACCAGCCCCCACAGCGAACCGAGCAGTAGCGGGGCGGCCAGCGCCTGCAGGATGGCGCCCACGTAGCCGGGATGGCGCACGAAGCGGTACGGGCCGGTGGTGCAGACCGTGTGGCCGCGGTCGGCCAGCACGCGGACCACGGTGGAGAAGAAGGCGTTGGCGGCCATCGCCCAACTGAAGAGGGCGAAGCCCAGCGTGTAGCCCAAGCCGCCGGCCAGGTGCAGGCCCAGCGGCAGCGGCGCCGTCCAGGCGAGGCGCTGGTCCAGGCCGGCCACGACCAGGCCGGCGATGCTGGCGACAGCCCACAGGCCGCTCACCACGCGGTCCCAGCCCTTCTGGCCCTCGCCCTCCGCCCGCCGGGCGATCAGCTCCGGGTTGAGCCGGAACAGGACGACGGCGTTGAGCGCGACCTGGCCCAGGTAGAGGCCGAGCAGGACCCAGGCCCAGGTCCAATCCAGGCGGCCGGCGGGCAGGAACAGCAGAGCCGCGTACACCAGGTACAGGACGCCGATCTGCGTAAAGCGTTTGCGCAGGCCGGCCTTGAAGGCCGGGGTCCAGGCGGGGCGGGGGGCGAGATGGGTGGTCATGCGGCGCCTCCTTGAGCGGCGGCCGGCTCGATTTCCACAAAGATCCGGTCGGTGACGGACTGGCCCAGGGCGTGGGCGCGCTCTCCGATGACGATGTGCAGCGGCCCCTCGAAGGGCGCGCGGTCGGCCACGACCAGCACGGCGTTAAGCGTCACGCCCAGCTCGGCCAGGTAGCGCAGGAAAGCCGGGTCGTCGTCGCGCACGCGCGTCACCCGCACGGTCTGGCCGGGCTGGGCCGAGGAGAGCGCCTGCCGGCTGGGCTCGGCCACCGTGCCATCCTTGGTCGGGATCGGGTCGCCGTGGGGGTCCAGCACCGGGTGGCCGAGCAGGGCCGCGATCTTGTCTTCGAATTCCTCGGAGATGACGTGCTCAAGCTTTTCGGCCTCGGCGTCCACCCGGTCCCACTCATAGCCGAGGGCCTGGGCCAGGTAGAGCTCGATCAGGCGGTGGTGGCGGATGACCTCCAACGCCACTTTGCGGCCGGCCGGGGTGAGGGTCACGCCGCGGTGGCGCTCGTAGTTCACCAGGCGCGGCTTGGCGCGCGCCAGCTTCTGCACCATGCCGGTGACCGAGGCCGGCGCCACCCCCAGATGGACGGCCAGCAGGGAGGTGGTGACTTCGCCGAAGTCCTCGTCGATCTCGTAGATGGCTTTCAGGTAGTCCTCGACCGCGTGAGAAATCATTTTGAGTGCTCGAAGTAAAAATTTAGGCTCGACTAAATTATCCAGGAGTTTATCCTAAACAGCTGGCCGAGTCAAGCACCCCG
>JAEURL010000104.1 GCA_016789165.1 Anaerolineales bacterium
GCGGCCGCTCCCCGCGCTGCGGAAATGCGTCAGCGGCATCACGTCCAGCACGTACGAGAAACCGGTCAGCCAGCCGCGCGTGACCGTGCTCTGCCAACTTGCCATGTTCACCTCCTGGCCAGGTCTTCGATGAGGGCCACCGCCCGCCCCACGCCGTCCTCGGCGCGGATTTTCTCACCCAGCGCGGCGGCGCGGGCGCGCAGGCCGGTGTCAGCCACGGCCTGGCCGATGGCGTCGGCCAACCGCCGGGCCGTCAGCCGCGCCTCTGAGATCGGCCGCGGCCCCACGCCCAGCGCCTGCACGCGCCAGGCCCAGAACGGCTGGTCGCCAAAGACCGGCAGCACGATGGATGGCACGCCGGCGCGCAGGCCGGCCGCCGTGGTGCCCGAGCCGCCGTGATGGATGACGGCCGCCATGCGCGGAAAGAGCCAGTCGTGCGGGACGGCCTCCACGTGCAGGACAGTCTCCGGCAGATCGGCGTCAGGCAGACCGCCCCAGCCGCCCAGCAGCAGCCCGCGCTGGCCGCTCAGCCGCAGGGCCTCCAGCACCCGGCGCGTCAGGCCGGCCGGATCGCGCCGCACGATGCTGCCGAAGCCGATGGAGACCGGGGGCGGGCCGGCCGCCAGGAAACGCCGCAAGGCGGCCGGCGGCTCCCAGGCGGCCGGCCGCTCCAGGAACCAGTAGCCGGTGACATGGACGTTGGCCGGCCATTCCGGCGCGCGCGGCAGGACGTGCTCGCTGAAACCATACAGCATCGGGTTGCGGACGATGAAGGTCCGGTCCACCATGCCGCGCGGCGGCAGCGGCGGCAGGCCCAGCACCACGCGCCGGGCACGGTTCATGGCGCCGCGCCCCAGCTGCCAGAAGGCCTGCTCGGCCAGCCAGTAGGAGAGGCGGTTGTAGAAGCTGGACCACGGGCCGGCCGGCAGCAGCGGGATCACCTGGGCCGGGTAGCGGGCCGTGGCGTGCAGCTGTTGGAGATAGGCCGGCAGCAGGGGCTGGCCGGTCTTCTGGTGGATGTGGTAGCCGGCGAAGACGCCCAGCACCGAGGTCAGGATCAGGTCCGCGCCGGCACAGGCGGCCAGGCCGTCCCGAAAGACCTGCTCCACCAGCGGGTCCACGATGCGGAACATGCCCAGCGCGAAGCTGAGCGGATTGTTGCCGCCCTCCAAAAATCGCTGGCCGGCCTCGGAGCGCACGATGGCGCGCGGGTCGCCGGCCACGGGCGCGAACTCCAGCCCGTGACGGCGGATGAAGGTTTCAAATTCGCGATGGGTGGCGAGCGTGACGGCGTGGCCGGCGCGGCGCAGGCCGGCGCCCAGGGCCACATACGGCTGGACGTCGCCGCGCGAGCCCATGGTCAGGATCGTGACGCGCATGGGCTAATGATACCCGCCCCGGCGCGATCCTCCGTTGGCGAGCGCGCCTCTACGACGAGGCCGAGGTGTTCAACACGAACGCCACGCGCAGGCCGCCGGCCGGCACGTTCTCGGCCGTGATCGTGCCGGCCTGGGCCTCGATCAACTGGCGGGCGATGGCCAGGCCCAGCCCGGCGCCGCCGGCCGCCCGCGTGCGGGATTTCTCGCCGCGCCAGAAGCGGTCGAACAGGTGCGGCAGGTCGGCCGGGGCCACGCCCGGGCCATCGTCGGCCACAACCACCTCCACGCCGGCGGCCGCGCGCCGGACCGTCACCACCACCTGGCCGCCGGCCGGCACATAGCGCAGAGCATTGCTGAGCAGGTTGCCCAGCACCTGGCCCACCCGCTGCGGGTCGGCCGGCACCTCGGGCAGGCCCGGCTCCACGGCCACGCTCAGCACGATCTGGCGCTCCACGGCCTCGGCATCGAACAGGCCGGCCGCCCGCTGCGCCAGCTCCCCCAGGTCCACGGGCCGGCGCTCAAAGTGCAGCTGGCGCGTTTCCGCCAGGGTGAGCGTGCGCAGGTCCTCCACCAGGCGCTCCAGGGTGTAGGTCTCCTCCAGCACCGGGGCGATCTGGTCCGCGTCGGCCGGGTAGATGCCGTCCACGATGCCCTCCAGCTTGCCGCGCATGACGGTCAGCGGGGTGCGCAGTTCGTGGGCCACGTCGGCCAGCAGCCCGCGGCGCTCCTGGTCACTGCGCTCCAGGGCGTCGGCCATGTGGTTAAAGCTGTCGGTCAGGGCGCGCAGATCGCCCGGCCCGCGCACCGGCACGCGCGTGGAGAGCACGCCGCCGGCCACGGCCTGGGCGGCGGCGGCTACGTCAGCCAGCGGCTCGACGAAGCGCCGCGCCAGCAGGAAGCCGATGACGATGGTCAGCAGGCTGAGCGGGATGGAAAAGACGATCACGGGGATGAGCAGGCCGGCGCCCACGGCGATGGCTTCCAGCCAGGGCCGGTCGGTGACCACGATCAGCGTGCCGACGGTCTCGCCGCGCACCCGCAGCGGGAAGCGCAGATCGCCGGCCCGCGGCGCGTAGGTCTGGCCGACGAGCACGGTATCGGCGCGGCCGCCGTCCAGGAGGACGCGCCCGGCGTTGTCCACCAGGAGCGTGGACTGCCACAGCCGGCCGCCTTCATTGCTGTCCTGGGTCGTCAGCGGCACGACGACTTCGACGCCGTCCCAGCTGCCGTGCCCCAGGTAATAGCCCTCCAGCGCGCGGTTGGCGGGCGGGCGCAGGAACACCCCGGTCCGGGCCGCGTCGCCCACCGCCACCACGAACATCGCCAGCAGGAGCACCACCGTCAGCGCCACCACCAGCCCCAGGGCCTGGAGCAGCAGTTGAAACAGGCGCCGGCGGATCTGCCGGGCGGAGGCCTGCGGGTCGGGGGCCGGCATGCGCGGGTCAGCCTTCCACGAACTTGTAGCCCACGCCGTGCACGGTGACGAGGTATTCGTCCGGCTCCAGCTTGCGGCGCAAGTTACGGATATGGGAGTCGATGGCGCGCTCGTAGCTCTCGAAGGCCACGCCGCGCGCCACGGTCAGCAGCTGGGCGCGCGAGAAGACGCGGCCCGGCTGGGCGGCCAGGGCGGCCAGGATCTCGAACTCGGTGGGGGTGAGGATCACCTCGCGCGGCGCGGCGCCCTCCGCCGAACGCAGCTCGGCGCGGTAGCGGGCGCGGTCCAGGGTCAGGCCGCCGGCGCGCACCACCTCCGCGGCCTCCTCGGCCGGGCCGGCGCGGCGCAGCACGGCGCGCACGCGCGCCACCAGCTCCCGCGGGCTGAAGGGTTTGGTCAGGTAATCGTCGGCGCCCAGCTCCAGGCCCACCAGTTTGTCGCTCTCCTCCACGCGGGCCGTGAGCATCACCACCGGCACCGCGCTCTCGCGCCGCAGCGCGCGGCAGACGTCCAGGCCGTCCATCTCCGGCAGCATCAGGTCCAGCACCACCAGGTCCGGCTTCTCCTTGCGCGCCAGCGCCAGGCCGCGCGGGCCGTCGGCGGCGGTGAGCACGCTGAAGCCGGCCGCGCTCAGGTAATCGCGGCAGATCTCGGCAATGCGGGGTTCGTCATCGATGACGAGGATGGTTTTGCTCATGGCCTGGGCCGCTCACTCGTACCGCAGCGCCTCGATCGGCCGCAGCTGCGCGGCGCGCCAGGCTGGATACAGGCCAAAGAATACACCGACCGCAGCCGCAAAGCCAAACGCCATGGCCACGGACGACGGCGTCACCACGGCCGAGATTGTGCCCGTGGCCGTCACCAGCGCGGCGATGGCCAGGCCCAGGCCGATGCCCAGCGTCCCGCCCAGCAGGCTGAGCACCAGGGTCTCCACCAGGAACTG
>JAEURL010000118.1 GCA_016789165.1 Anaerolineales bacterium
GGTACTTCTGGCAGCAGCAGCAACAGGCGGCTGCGGCTCAGGTGGAGCTCCGTCAGGCCACCGTCGGGCGCGGCGCCATCCTCTCCGTCGTCAGCGCCACTGGCCCGTTGGCGGCCGAAGCGCAGGTCAACCTGTCGTTCAGCGTCAGCGGCCTGGTGCCGGTGGCCCGCGTCAACGTCAGCCTGGGTGAGGCGGTGCAGGCCGGCGACGTCCTGGCCGAGCTTGACCCGGCGGACCTGCAGCTGGCCGTCACCCAGGCCGAGCAGTCCCTGCGCAACGCGGAGCTGGCCCTGGCCCAGCTCACGGCGCCGCCGCGGGCCGAGGACCTGGCCGTGGCCGAAGCCAACCTGCGCCTGGCCAAGGCCCAGGTCTTCCAGGCCAGCCAGGGCACCACCCAGCGGCAGGTGGAGGTCGCCCGGCTCAACCTGGTGCTGGCCCAGCAGCAGCTGGACCAGCTCAATCAGCGCATGGACGACCTGGTGGAGCAGGGCAAGTTCGGCGACAAGCAGTCTCTGGAAGGCCAGCAGAAACAGCTGATCGAGAACGCGCGCGTGGCGGAGCAGCGTTATCTGCAGGCCAAGGAGCCGGCCAGCCCCGGCCGCGCCGGCTCGGCGCTGGCGTCGGTGGAGCAGGCCGAGGTGGCGCTGGCGAAGCTCAAGCGCGGCCCGAGCGCCGAGGACCGGCGCATCGCCGAAATTCAAGTGGAGCAGGCCCAGGCCGGCCTGGAGCAAGCCCGCCGCAACCTGGCCGAGGCCCAGCTGCGCGCCCCGTTCGCGGGTGTGGTGGCGGCCGTCAATATCCGGGAAGGCGAGCCGGCGGCCGGCGCCCTGCCCGCCGTGGTCCTGGTGGACACCACGCTCTACCACGTGGACGTGGCCGTGGACGAGATCGATATCGCCCGCATCGCGGCCGGCCAGAGCGTGACCGTGACCGTGGACGCCCTGCCCAACGATGTGTTCAGCGGGGTGGTGGACCGCATCGCCCCGCAGGCCAGCGTGACCGCCGGCGTGGTCAGCTACGCGGTGCGCGTGGTGGTCACGGGCGGCGACCCGCGCCTGCGCGCCGGCCTGACCGCCACGGCCGAGATCATCGTCGCCGAGGTGCGCGACGTGGTCCTGGCGCCCAACTGGGCCATTCGGCGGGATCGGACCACCGGCGCCGCCTTCGCCAGCGTGCTGCGCGCCGGCCAGGTGCAGGAGGTGCCAGTGACACTGGGCCTGCGCAACGAGACGTTCAGCCAGGTGACCGAGGGCCTGGCGGCCGGCGATATCGTGGCCATCCGCGTCGAGCGGGAGGCCGTGAACCTGTTCGGCGGGCCGTAGCCCGCCCGCGCGAGTTGACCCATGAAGTCCATCCTGTCTTTCCTGCAAGCGCGCTGGGGCTGGCTCCTGGCGCTGGGGCTGGCGGCGGGCGCCGCCGGCGGGTGGTGGTGGTATCAGGGCGTGCAGGCCGAACAGGCCCGCGCCGCTCAGGCCGCGGCCCTGCGCACCGAAACGCTCGGGCGCGGCGACCTGGCCGCCACAGTCAGCGCTACCGGCTCCCTGCAGCCCTTGCGCCAGGCCAACCTGGCCTTCCTGCTGCCCGGCACGGTCCAGGAGGTGCTGGTGAAGAACGGCGACGCGGTGACGGCCGGCCAGGTGCTGGCCCGCCTGGACGCCGTGGACCTGCAACTGGCCGTCTCCCAGGCCGAGGACGCCCTGGCCATCGCCCAACTGCGCCGGCAGAAGCTGCTGGCCGGCCCGTCCGAGGACGACATCGCCGTCGCCAAGGCTAACCTGCGCGCCGCCAACGCCGCCGCCGCCGATGCGGCCCGCGGCGCCGGCCCCCAGGAGGCCGAGATCGCGCGTCTGCGCTATGACTCGGCCAACGAGAACTTCCGCAAGCTCAACGAGCAGTACAACAACCTGGTGGATTTCGCCAACCGTAATCCGCGCTTTGCGCCCTCGGCCGAGGCCCTGGACAACCTTAAGGTCAACCAGGAGGCCGCCTACTACCAGGCCGAGATCGCGCGCCTGCAGTGGGAGCAGACCAAACAGGCCGACGCCGGCGCGGTGACGGTGGCGTATGCCCGCATCGCCCAGGCTCAGGCGCAGCTGGCCCAGCTGCAGGCGCCGCTCTCGGAGGTGCAGGTGGCCCAGGCGGACCTGAGCGTGGCCCAGGCCCAGCTGGCCCTGGATCAGGCCCGCCAGCGGCTGGCGCGGGCGGAGCTGCGGGCGCCGTTCGCGGGGGTGGTGTCGGTGGTCAACGTCCGCGCCGGCGAACCGGCCAGCGCTGGCTCACCGGCGCTCGTGCTGCTGGACGGCGGCCAGTTCCGGCTGGACGTGACCGTCAACGAGGTGGATGTGGCTCAGCTGGCCGCCGGCCAGCCGGTGAGCGTGACCGTAGACGCCCTGCCGGAGGCCCCGCTGGCCGGCCAGGTGGAACGCATCGCCCCCACGGCCACCGTGGTCGGCGGCGCCGTCAACTACACCGTGCGGGTGCTGCTGGATCGGACCGAGGCCGGCCTGCGGGCTGGCATGAGCGCCACCGTGCAGGTAACCGTGGCCGAGGTCAAGGACGCGGTGCTGGCCCCCAACTGGGCCATCCGCCGCGACCGGCAGACCGGCCAGGCCTTCGTCAGCGTGCTGGACGGTGAAACGACCAAGGAAGTGCTCGTCACCACCGGCCTGCGCGGCGAGAGTTACACCGAGATCACGGCCGGCGTCGCGCCTGGGGCCGTGGCCGCCGTCGATACGGCCCGCACCACGCCCTTCGGAGAGGGGCAGTAAGCCCGCGCCATGAGCCTGGCCGAAACCCTGCGCGTGGCGGTGCGCGCCCTGGCCGCCAACAAGCTGCGCTCCGTGCTGACGATGCTGGGCATCATCATCGGGGTGGGCGCCGTCATCGCCCTGATGTCCATCGGGCGCGGCGTGGAGCGCTTTGTGCTGGACGAGTTCCAGGGCATCGGCTCCAACCTGCTCTTCGTCTTCCCCGGCGGGCCGGACACCCAGGGGCCGCCGCGCCCCGGCCGCAGCCGCGAGAAGCCGCTGACCAACGCCGACGTGGCCGTGCTGGCTGATCCCGGCCGGCTGCCGGACGTGGCCGGCGTGGCCGCCGAGCTGACCAACTTCACCCTGGTTGAGTTCGGCCGCGAGAACGCCACCGTCCAGGTCAGCGGGGTATCGCTGACCTACCCGGAGGTGCGCCAGTACCAGGTGGCGGACGGCGAATTTTTCTCCGAGAGCGACGAGCGGGCGGCCGCCCGGGTGGCGGTGCTGGGGCCGACGCTGGTGAAACGCCTGTTCCCGGGCGGCGAGTATCCCATCGGCCAGACCATCCGCATCAACGGCCTGCCGTTCAAGGTGGTGGGCACGCTCGTCTCCAAAGGCGGCGGCCTGTTCGGCGACCAGGACAACCTGGCCCTCATCCCGCTCAGCACCGCCCAACAGCGCGTCTTCAACGCCCGCACGGCCGACGGCCGCTTTTCCGTCTCCACCATCTACCTGCAGGCGCGCGACGCCGACCAATTGGACGCCGTCGCCCAGCAGGTGGTGGAGCTGCTGCGTGATTACCGGGGCATCTCCTTCCGCGCCGAAGATGATTTCACCGTCATCACCCAGGAAGACCTGACCTCCTCGCTGGGCCAGGTGACCGGGGCGCTGACGCTCTTCCTGGGCCTGATCGCGGGCATTTCGCTGCTGGTGGGCGGCATCGGCATCATGAACATCATGCTGGTCTCGGTCACGGAGCGCACTCGGGAGATCGGCCTGCGCAAGGCGCTGGGGGCCAAACGCCGCGACGTGCTCAGCCAGTTCCTGGTGGAGGCCACGGCCTTGGCCCTGCTGGGCGGCCTGGTGGGCATCAGCCTGGGGGCGGCGGCGGCCTTCTCCATCAAACTCTTCCAGCCGGAGCTGCCCGTGGCCGTCACCCCGGACAGCGTCCTGCTGGCTACCGGCGTCTCGCTGGCCATCGGCCTGTTCTTCGGCCTGTATCCGGCCTACCGCGCCGCGGGGCTGAACCCGATTGAGGCCCTGCGCTATGAGTGACCGGGCATGATCCTGGAAAGCATCCGCCTGGGCCTGCGCGCCCTGGCCGCCAACAAGCTGCGCGCGGCCCTGACCATGCTCGGCATCACCATCGGGGTGGGGGCCGTCATCACCCTGGTCTCGGTGGGCAATGCCGTCTCGCGCTACGTGGCGGACCAGTTTGCGGGGCTGGGCACCAACATCCTCTACATCTTCCCCGGCCAGTTCCAGCGCGGCGGGCCGCCCAGCCGCACGGCCACCACCGTGCTCACCGAACGCGATGCGCTGGCGCTGGCGGACCCGGCCCGCGTGCCGGACGCCGCCCGCGTGGTGCCCCTGATCCAGCGCAACGTCCCGGTGGCGCGCGGCCGCGAGCCCGAGAACGTCAGCCTGCGCGGCACCGCGCCGGCCTACTTCGACGTGCGGGATTTCCAAGTCTACGCCGGCCGCTTCTTCACCGAGGCGGACCTGGAGCAGGAGGCCCGCGTGGTGGTGCTGGGCCAGACCACCCTCAACCGGCTGTTCGCGCCGGACGAGGACCCGCTGGGCGCGGTGGTGCGCCTGCGCGGCCAGCCCTTCCGCGTCATCGGCATCTACGAGCGCCGCGGCGCCACCCCCTTTGGCGACGAAGACGACTCGGTGATCGTGCCCTATACCACCGCCGTCCGCACACTCTTCACTGACCGCACGCCCAAGGGCGAGGTGCGGCTGAGCATCATCCAGGTGGAGTACACGGACCCGGCCAGCAAGGACCGCCTGATCACCCAGATCACGGACGTGCTGCGCGAGACGCACAACATCCCTTACCGCGGGGAAGACGACTTCACCATCCTCTCCGGGCAGGATTTGCTCTCGGCCTTTGAGCGTGTCACCGCGGTGCTGACCGTCTTCCTGGCCGCCATCGCCAGCATCTCGCTGCTGGTGGGCGGGATTGGCATCATGAACATCATGCTGGTCTCGGTCACCGAGCGCACCAAGGAGATCGGCCTGCGCAAGGCGGTCGGCGCCAAGCGCGGCGCCATCCTGGCCCAGTTCCTGGTGGAGACCCTGGTGCTCAGCCTGCTGGGCGGGACGCTGGGCATCGGCCTGGGCCTGGCCATCGCCGCGCTGGTGACGGCCACGGGCACAATCTCGGCCGTGGTGACGCCGTCGTCCGTGGCCATGGCGTTT
>JAEURL010000120.1 GCA_016789165.1 Anaerolineales bacterium
GATTTGCCCGCCGGCCGGCCCGCGCGCCGCCACCAGGAACAGGTCGGTGCCGCTGAAGGTGAAGCGCGCGGTGGCGCCGGCCTGCTCGGCCGCGCGCTGGGCGCCCAGCCCGGCCCGCGGGCCGGCCGTGGTCCGCCAGCCGGCCCAGTCCACGGCCCAGTGATCTTCCTGGAACCAGCCCGGATACATCACCCGCGCCTGGGAGATGTAATCCCGGAGGGCGGCATAGACGGGCCGCAGGGTGAAGTCTGGGTCCGCCATGCGGAAGTAATACCAGGCCTGGTCCTTCTCCGCGTCGGAGGCCCGTTTGAAGAACCAGAACATGTTCGCGCCCACCCACGGCCACTCGGCCTGGGCGCGCTGATAGGCCAGCGCCGCGTAGCGCGCCTGCTGCTCTTCGGTGACGCGGCCGAAGATGGTGGGGACGTTTTCGGGCGCCGCGTTCCAGTTCATCTCGGCGATCCAGATGGCTTTGTGCGCGTCGCCGTTTTTCACCATCAGGTCACGGATGAACAGGTTGCGGCCGTAGTTGAAGAGCAGGGGGCGCTGCCGGCGGTCGGTGGGGCCGCTGCCCAGGCCATAGCCCTGCACGGCGAGCACGTCGAAGCAGCGGCCGGCGCCGGCGTCGTACAGGCGCTGCAGGAAGACAAAGTCGTTCAGCTCGGCGGCGTTGTTCGTGCCCGGGTTGATCAGGCCGAGCGGGTTGGTGGGGGCCAGCGGCGCCGAGACCACGACGATGGCCGGGTCCACTTGCTTGAGCCGGTCGTAAGCCGCGCACAGCAGGCGCGCATAGGCCTCCGGATCGGCCGGCTGGTCGCCCCACTCCGGGTAGATATTGGGCTCGTTCCAGATCTGGAAGTAGCGCAGCCGGCCGCGGTAGTGCTCGGCCACCGCCGCCGCGAAGTCGGCGTAATCCTGGACGTTGTCCGGCGGCGCGAAGGCGCCGCGCGCGTCGCCGTCGGCGCGGGACCAGGCCGGCGGCGAGGACAGCCGGGCCAAAATCTCCAGGCCGTGCTGCTCGGCCAGGCCCACAATCTGGTCGTACTTGTCCCAGGCGGAGACGCAGCCGCCGGTCGCGGCGGAGTTGCGGCAATCCTCAAAATTGCCCTTGGCGCTGATCTCAAGGTCGGCCCAGGGGAACTCCTGGCGCAGCCAGTGGAAGCCGGCGGCCGCGATCAGCTCCACCTGGCGCGCGCGCTTGGCCGGCTCCACCTCCTGCTGCAGGAAGGTGTTGATGCCGAACGGGTTGACGCCGTTGTGCAGGATGGGCGTCTCCGGCCGCAGGTCCAGCGGCGGGCGCAGCGCGCCGACGGCGATGTTCCATAAGGCGCGGACCTGGGCGGCCGGCTCCTCCTCCCCGGTGACCGAGAAGGCCCAGGCGCCCAGCGCCTCCCGTTGGACGACCGCTGCTGTGCCGAGGAGGACCAATGCCAGCCCGACAATAAGACGATAACGCATGCCGGGATTATAGCCCCTCCCCCCTCCCAGAAGGCAACGCAGGGGAGGGCGGCCGAAGGCCGGGCGGGTCAGGTGCGGGACCTCCACACACCCCCGCGGCGCCTGCACATTTTCTCCACATCTGGGCCGTACCCTGCCAGCATTGGTTTCCTTTGAGGAGTGTGGATATGTCTAAACCGAAGTCTGGTTCCAAGCGCTGGTGGTGGGTGGCCGGCGTCGTCGTCGTGGTGGGGGCCGCGGCCGCCTTCCTGGTGCTGCCCCGCCTGACCCCTCGGAACGCCGCCGCCCAGAGCGCCCAGACCGCCGCAGTCACTACCATCACGGCCATCACCCGGGTCGAGTCGTCCGGCACCGTGCAGCCGCTGCAGTCCGCCAACTTGAACTGGAAGACCACGGGCCAGGTGGCGGCGGTGGCGGTGAAGGTGGGCGACCACGTGGCGGCCGGCCAGGTGCTGATGACGCTGGACCCGCTGAGCGCGCCGGCCAACGTGATCAGCGCGCAGGCGGACCTGATCAACGCGCAGAAGACGCTGGACGACCTGCTGGCCCCCTCCCAGACCAGCTTGGCCAACGCCGAGAAGGCTGTGGCTGACGCCCAGGCCGCCCTGGACAAGGCCGAGCGCACGCTGCGCAATACGCAGTCCCCGGACGTGACCTACTATCAGGACCAGTACAAACGCGCGCAGCAGAACCTGACGGCCGCGCAGCAGAACGCCGCCATCACCGATTTCCAGACCAGCCTGCGCAATGCCCAGGACGCGCTGCAGACGGCCACCGACAACCTGAAGAAATACCAGGACCTGGAGGCGCAGTACCCGGGCTATGGGCAGCAGCACGGCAACGTGCTGGAGAACGCCCAGAAGACCTATGACCGGGCCCGGCAGGATTACCAGACCGCGCAGTACAACCTCGAACAGGCGCAGGCCCGCAACGGCAACACCATCACCGACGCGCAGGAAAACCTGGATAAAGCCCAGGCCAATCTGGCCGCCGCCCAGGCCGGCCCGGATGCGTTGGACCTGGCGCAGGCGCAGGCCGACGCGGCCGTGGCGCGCGCCAAGCTGGCCGACGCCCAGGACAAGCTGGACCAGCTCCAGCACGGCGCTGATCCGGACGACGTGGCTGTGGCGCGCGCCCGCGTGCAGTCCGCCCAGGCCACGGTGGATCAACTGACCCTCAAGGCGCCGTTCGCCGGCGAGGTGCTGGCCGTCAACTACCTGCCCGGCGACCTGGTCAGCCAGGCCCAGACGGCGGTGGTGCTGGCCGACCGCTCGCAGCTCCAGGTGGACGTGCAGGTGGACGAGACCGAAGTGGCGCGCATCCACCCGGCTGACGACGTGACGCTGACCCTGGACGCCCTGCCGGCCGCCGAATTCGCCGGCCGGGTGGAGTACATCGATCCGGTCGGCCAGACCGTGGCCGGCCTGGTGAAGTACACGGTGCGGGTGGTCCTCCAGGCGGGGGCGGACCAGCCGCCCTTCCTGGGCGGGACCGCCAACGCCACCATCGTCACCGACGTGCAGAACGACGTGCTGGCCGTGCCGCTGGAGGCCGTGCAGAATGACGAGCAAGGCGAGTACGTCATGCGCCTTGAGGCCGACGGCACCCGCGCGCGGGTGGATATCCAGAGCGGTGTGATCGACGGCGATCTGGTGGCGGTCAGCGGCGGCCTGCGGGCCGGCGACCGCGTGGAACTGGTCACGGCCGCGCCGACGTTCAGCGGGCCGGCCGGCATGTTCGGCGGCAACCGATGAGCGCGGCCAAGGCGGTGCGGCCATGATCGAGATCCACAACGTCACCAAGGTGTATCAGATGGGCGAGACGGAGGTGCGCGCGCTGGACGGCGTGGACCTGCACATCGCCCAGGGCGAGATGACGGCCATCATGGGGCCGAGCGGCTCCGGCAAGAGCACGCTGCTGGCCATCCTGGGCTGCCTGGACGTGCCCACCAGCGGCGTCTACCGCCTGGCCGGCGAGAACGTGGAGGCCATGACCGACGACCAGCTGGCCGACATCCGCGGCCGCAAGATCGGCTTCGTCTTCCAGCAGTTCAACCTGCTGCAGCGCACCACGGCGCTGGATAACGTGCAGATGCCGCTCAGCTACACGGCCGTGGGCGGCCGGGAGCGCCGGCAGAAGGCCGAGGAAGCGCTGGCGAAGGTGGGGCTGCAGGACCGCATGCACCACCGGCCCAACGAGCTCTCCGGCGGCCAGCAGCAGCGCGTGGCCATCGCCCGCGCGCTGGTGAATGATCCCGCCATCCTGCTGGCCGACGAGCCGACCGGCGCCCTGGACAGCAAGACCGGCACCGAGATCATCCGGCTCTTTCAGCAGCTGCACCGCGAGTATGGGCAGACCGTGATCTACGTCACCCACGACCCCTTCATCGCCCGCCACACCGAGCGCGTGGTGCGCCTGGCGGACGGCCGGGTCATCAGCGACGAGCGCCTGGCCGAGCCCCTGCAGGCCGGCGCTCCGCGGCCCAGCGAACTGGCGCTGGCCCAGCAGTGAGCAGGGGCTGACCGACCGTCGACTGTGGACGAAAGCCGGCTGGGCGCCGCCCGCGCCCGCCCCCGGCCTTTCGTCGCGGAGCATAACGATGAACCTGACCGAGAACTTCCGCATCGCCCTGCGGGCGCTGGCCGCCAACAAACTGCGCTCGATCCTGACCATGCTGGGCATCATCATCGGCGTGGCCTCCGTCGTGGCGCTGATGGCCATCGGCAACGGCGCCACCGCCGACATCACGGCCCAGGTGCAGGGCATCGGCTCCAACCTGATCACCGTGATGCCGGGCCGGCTGCAAGTGGGGCCTAACCAGGGCGGCGCCCAGCCGGCCGCCCTGTACTACGCCGATTACGAGGTGCTGGCCAAGACCATCACCGGCGTCGCCGGCGTGGCGCCGGCCTACCAGTCCTCGGCGACCGTGACCTTCGGGACCAAATCCCAGACCACCACCGTCGTCGGCACGATCACCGAGTATGTGCGCCTGCGCAACTATAAGACCGCGCTGGGCCGCTTCCCGAGCGAGGCCGAGCAGCAGGCCGGCGCGCGCGTGGCCGTGCTCGGCTCGCAGGTGGCCCAGGACCTGTTCGGCGGGCTCTCGCCGCTCAACCGCTCGATCCGCATCAGCGGCGTGCCCTTCACCATCGTGGGCGTGCTGGAGGAGCAGGGCTCGGCCGGCTTCGGCAGCGCCGACGACTACGTGATGGTGCCGCTGGAGGCCGGCTACGATAAGCTCTACGGCGCGGCCGCCTTGAACGGCGGCAAGCGCAAGGTCTCCAACATCATCCTGTCCGCCAGCAGCGAGGATGTGGTGGATACCGTGACGGCGCGGGTCGAGCGCGTCCTGCGCCAGCAGCACCGGCTCGGCCTGAACGCCGACGCCGACTTCAGCATCTTCAGCCAGACCCAGCTGCTGTCCACCCTCAGCCAGATCACGGGCATCCTGACCGCCTTTCTGGGCGCCATCGCCGGCATCTCGCTGCTGGTGGGCGGCATCGGTATTATGAATATCATGCTGGTCTCGGTCACCGAGCGCACCAAGGAGATCGGCCTGCGCAAGGCGGTGGGCGCCAAGCGCGGCGCCATCCTGGCTCAGTTCCTGGTGGAGACCCTGGTGCTCAGCCTGCTGGGCGGGACGCTGGGCATCGGCCTGGGCCTGGCCATCGCCGCGCTGGTGACGGCCACGGGCACAATCTCGGCCGTGGTGACGCCGTCGTCCGTGGCCATGGCGTTT
>JAEURL010000127.1 GCA_016789165.1 Anaerolineales bacterium
ACGACCGCCGGCGGACGCGCCTGCACGACGCTCTGCTGGACTTCGGCACACCCGTGCAGTACAGCGTCTTCGAGTGCTGGCTGACGCCGGCGTCCCTGAAGAAACTGCAGGCGCGCGTGCGCAAGGTGATCCGGCCGCGCAAAGATCATGTGCGCTACTACTACCTGTGCGCGGCCTGCGCCGACCGGGCGCGCACCACTCAGGCCGGGGAAATCACCCGGGTCAAAGATGTCATCGTGGTCTGAGCGTTACGGAAACATGAATCGAGCGCTGGCCGGGGTTGGGCCTGTTTTCGACCCGCTCGGTTCGGGCGGGTTGCGCTGGCCCAGCCCTGGCGGTTGCCCAGCCCGCCTGGGCCGGCCCTGGCGGTCCCGGACCGAGCGGTCAGCCGTGGCGCCAGAGAACAGGCGGCGCTCGATTCGCCAGAATCGCCCAGAAAATGAGGGGCCCTGCCTGATCCACTGAGGGATTTCATTAAATAATTGCTGCTCACGCGCCTGGCATAATTTGGTTATCTGACGACCAAAGGAGCCAACCTCATGAGCAGCAGTCAGGAATTGTACAACCGAATTGTGCACACCTTGGCGGGCCTGGTCAGCGTGAGCCATATTGCCCAGTTGAGCAACTGGGCTTGGTTGACCGTCGGGATCATGCAGGCACAATCCGTGACGCTGGGGAGCATAGTCACTTACTTGCCCTGGGAAGCCCAGGCCAGTTCGCGAGTCGCGCGCTTGCGGCGCTGGTTGAAGAACCCCCAGGTGCAGGTCTGGGACCTGTATCAACCGCTCTTGGCGCATGTCCTGGGGTCGGCGTGGCGTGAGACCCACGCGTATGTGATCTTGGATGGGCTGTTGGTCTTCGGGAACCGGTGGCAGGTTTTCCGGTTGTCGTTGGAGCATGGCTGCCGCGCGATTCCAGTGGCTTGGCTCGTGGTGCCGGGAACGGGGATTGTCCAAGCGGCCAAGCTGAGCGCGATGCTGGAACGGGTGGCGGGGTTCTTGGCACCGCGCGTCAAAACGGTCACGTTCTTGGCGGATCGTGGCTTTCGTGACTGCGATTGGGCGGAATTGTGCCAGAAAATCGGCTGGCATTACGTGATCCGGATCATGCGCAACACGTACTTGCTGCAAACGGAAGGGTTGTCGGCCCGCGTCGATGCGTTGGTGCCGGTCGGCGCGAACCGCTATTTTCAAGGGGTCCGGTTGACCAAGACGGGCAAGCTGTTGACCAATGTGTCGGTCACCTGGACCGCCGCTCCTGACCGGCAAATGGTGGTGGTCGTTTCCGATGAGCCGGCCGGGGTGACGCGGTTGCAGGAATACGCGCTCCGGATGCGCGTGGAAGAGAGCTTTCGGGACGACCAATCGGGCGGGTTCGACCTGGAACATACACAACTGCGCGATGCGCAACGCATTGAGCGCTTGTTGTTGGCGGTGGCCGTCGCGACGTTGTGGTGTCATGAGTTGGGCGAACAAGTGCTTGTGGAAGGCGACGTGGCTCGCCGTGACATTGACCCCGGCCGGCGCCGTGAACTGAGCGTGTTCCAATTGGGTTTCCGCTGGCTCAAGCGGTGTCTGGCGATTGCGGTTCATCGGCTACACGCTTTCCGAGCTCAACTCAGTCCACTGGCACTCCCGCCGGTGGTAAAAGCACCAGTTTAATGAAATCCGTCAGGGAATCAGACCGAAACCATGACTCGAACCTTGAAGCGCGGCGCGTTCTGGCTGCTGGCCCTGGCCGGCCTGCTGTTCCTGTGGTGGCTGCGCGCCCAGCAGCCGCCCAACACCGTGGACGACGCCTACATCACCTTCCGCGACGCCCGCAACTGGATCGAGGGTGTGGGCTTCGTCTACAACGCCGGCGAGCACGTGCTCGGGACCACCACGCCGGCCTACACCGTGCTGCTGGCGCTGGCCGCGCTGCTCAGCGGCTTCCACGATTTCCCGCGCCTGGCCGTGGCCGTCAACGCCGGCTGCGACGCCTTGACCTTTGTCCTGCTCCTGCGGCTTACGGCGCGGCTGACCGGCCGCCGCTGGCTGGGCCTGCTGCTGGCCCTGCTCTTCACGCTCGACGCGCGCCTGATCGATTTCTCCACCGGCGGCATGGAGAGCAGCTTCAACCTGCTCAGCCTCGTCCTGGCCCTGACCCTCTTCTTCCACGACCGGCCGCGCCTGGCCGTTGTGGCCGCCGGCCTGGCCGTGCTGGTGCGCCCGGATGGCGCCACCCTGGCCGCCGCTCTTTTCCTGGCACTCGGCCTGCCGGTCCTGCGCCAGCCCCGGCGCTGGCCGTGGGTTGAGGCCGGCCTGTTTCTGGCCGTCGTCGGGCCGTGGCTGATCTTCGCCTTCGCCTACTTCGGTCAGCCCATCCCACAGTCGGTGCTGGCGAAGTCCGAGGTCTATCGGCTGGAGGCCGGCCTGGCCTTCCGGGCCTTCCTGATCCAGCTGCGCACGGTCTTCCCGTTCAGCCTGCCGCCCCTGCACGATCCCGAGCCGCTGGCGCGGCAGTTGCTGCAAGCCCTTACCCCGGCGGCCCTGGTGGGGCTGGGGCTCTGGGCCGCCCAGCGCCGGCACCGCGCGGCCTGGGCCCTCGGCGCCTATTTCATCTTCTTCATCGCCTTCTTCTCGGCCGGCAATCCGCTCTGGCTGGGCTGGTACGAGATCCCGCTGCTGCCGCTCTATCAGATGCTGATCATCGCCGCCGCGCATTGGCTGGGCCAACGCGCCGCCGGCCGGCTGCCGGTGGCCCTGGCCCGCCGCCTGCGGCTCCCGGCCCTGCTGCCATTCCTGGCCGCGCTGGTCCTGGCCGTGCCGCAGCTCTCGCGCCTGAACGCCCTGCCCTGGGAGCACGCCCAGCGGCCGCGCTTCGTGGTCAACTCGTCCTTCAACAAGGAGCGCGAGGCCGATTACGTGCTGCTGGCGCGCATGCTGGCGCCGGCGGCCGCCGCCGGCCGGCAGGTGGCCATCCCCGAGATCGGGGCCTTCGGCTGGGTCTATCGCGGCCGCATCTTCGACACCACCGGCCTGGTCACGCCGGAAACCCTGCAGTACTTCCCCCTCCCGCCTGAGATTCCGGTCGGCCTGTACACGGTGCCGCGCCGCATGATCCTGGACCGGCAGCCGGACCTCTTCATCACTTTTGATTCGTTCATCGCCGAGGACCTGCGCCCGGACGCCCCGGACTTTCTGGCGCTTTACCAGCCCGCCATCGGCATCGTCAGCCGCGCCACCTACCCCACCCAGCGGCTGGTGGCCTACCGCCGGCGCGATCTGCCGGCCGAGATGACCTTGCCGCCCGGCCTCACCCCCTACCCGGTGGAATTCGACGCCGGCCGGCTGCGCCTGGAAGGCTACTTCACCAGCTTCGGCGCCACGCCCGATTACGCCTACCTGGAAGTGACGGCGCTGTGGCAGGCCGGAGCGGACGCGGCTGGGCGCGACCTGCTGGTGCGCGCCGACCTGGCGACGGCGGACGGCCAGCCCCTTTTTCAGATCCTCAACTACCCCGGCGACGGCCTGTTCCCCACACCCAGTTGGGAGCCGGGCGAATTTGTGATCGACCGCTACCAGCTCAAGCTGCCGGCCGGGGCCGCGCCCGGCCAGGCCTATCGCGTGCAGCTGACGCTGCTGGACAACGTCACCGGCGAGGTCGTCCCGGCCATGCCGGCCGGACCGGCCCGCGTCAGCGACCACATCGTCATCCTTCCGGAGCAAACGGCGCCATGAAATATCTCACCACTATCGCCGGCCAGACCTTCACGATCGAGATCAACGACGACCGCCGCGTGCTCGTGGACGGCGTCGAGTACGAGGTGGATCTGGCTCGCGTCGGCGACCAGCCGGTGTACACCCTGCTGATCAACGGCCAGTCGCACGAGGCCTTTGTCTACGCCGGCGAGGAGGCCGACGTCTGGCAGGTGCTGCTGCGCGGCGCGCTGTACTCGGCCCTGGTGGAAGACGAGCGCGAGAAGCGCCTGCGCGCGGCCAGCGGCGCGGGGACGAGCGCCGTCTCGGGCGAGTTCAATCTCAAAGCCCCCATGCCGGGCCTGATCGTGGCCGTGCCCGTCGTCGAGGGCCAGGCCGTCGAGAAGGGCGACAACCTGATCATCCTCGAGTCGATGAAGATGCAGAACGAGCTCAAGGCGCCGCGCGCCGGCACGGTCACGCGCGTCAAGGTCAAGGCCGGCGACAGCGTGGAGCACCACCAGGTGCTGGTGACGGTGGCTTGAAGCACCCGGCCGGATTTAGTTCCCGGCCGCGGGTGATGAATGATACTGCGGGCGGGCGGCGAGGCGGATTAGAATGAGCCCCGTTGCTGGCCGGCGGGCGGCCGCCGGCCTGGCCCTGGCGCTGGCGGCCCTCAGCCTGGCCGCGGGCCTGCCCGACCTCGCGCGTGTGCCCTTCCATCCCGACGAAAGCACCATCGTCCACATGAGCGGGGATTTTGAGACGGTTTTCCTGGCCGGCCGGCCGGAGGCGCTGAGGTGGCGGCCGGAGGCGCCCGCCACCGCCGAGGACCGCTACCGGCTGCTGGATGCGCCGGTGCCGCGCTACCTGATCGGCCTGGCGGCCTGGCTGGCGGGCTTTACGCGCGCCGACCTCAACGCCGATTGGGCCTGGGACGCGGACTGGCGGATCAACCTGGCCGAGGGCCGGATCCC
>JAEURL010000129.1 GCA_016789165.1 Anaerolineales bacterium
GCGCACGCGCTCACCCCAGGCCGCGGGGACCGGCGCGCCGGGCACGTCGAAGACGGCCACGCTCTGGCCGCGCTGCAGCAGCTGCTCCACGGCGTGCCGGCCGATGAAACCCAGGCCGCCTGTGACCAAGATCGGTTCTTCTAGAGGAGGCGAGTCAGTCATAAGCGTTTTCTGAACGGTGTGTTGCCGTGGCCCCTCTGCGTTCGCGCCGGGGTCATGGCTTCGGGTCGAGCCGCCGGCGCTCGGCCTCCAGGCGCCGCAGGCCGCGCTGGCGCAATGGCTCGTACAGCCGCAGCATCAGCGCCGGGTTGAGATTGGTCAAGCGCGCCAGCCAGCCGCGCCAGCGCGGCAGCGTGATCTCCAGCGGCCGGTCGCGCAGAGCCCGCCAGAACGCGCGCTCCACGTCGCGCACGCTCAGCGGCCCGGACCCGGAATAGGCCAGCGCCGCGGCCTCGCCCCGGCTCATGTTCGCCCGCATCAGGGGCGTGTCCACCAGGTCCGGCGCAATCACCGTCACGGCCACGCCGTGCCGGCGCAGCTCCAGCGCGGCCGCCAGCGAGGCCTGCCGCAGGCCGGCCTTGGCCGCCGAGTACAGGGCGTTGCCGGGCGTGGGCGCCAGGCCGGCCAGCGAGCCCACGCTGAGGATGTGGCCGCTCCCCTGGCGGGCCATGATCTCGCCCGCCAGTTTGATCCCCAGCAGCGGCCCCTTCAGGTTCAGGTCCAGCACTAAGTCGAGATCGTCCAGGGGCTGCTCAATGAGGAAGGCCGGCCGGCCGCCGCCGGCGATGTTGAACAGGTAATCCAGCCGCCCAAAGCGGGCCTGGGTTTCGTCCAGCACCGCGCGCCATTGGCCAGCGGCGCGGATATCCAGGGCGCGCAGCAGGAGCGCCTCGGTCTCGGCAAAGGCTTCGCGCAAGCCGGCCGTGTTGACGTCGGTCAGCACCAGCCGGTAGCGGCTGGGCTGGCGGGCCAGCACGGCGGCCCAGTGCCGGCCGATGCCGCTGGCGGCGCCGGTAATGAGGGCGACGGCGGGGGTGTTCATGTGAAGAGCAGGGCCAGGCCGGTGGCCAGGATCAGGAGCAGGACCAGCTGCCGGAAGCGGCGGCCCTGCAAGTAGCGGTCGGAGAACTGGCCGGCCAGGTTGCCGGCCGCCAGGGCCGGCACGCCGAGCAGGAGCAGCCGGCCGGCCAGCGCGTCGAAGTGGCCGAGCGCCAGATGGCCGCCCACCACCAGCAGGCCGCTTAATAGGAAGAGGGCCTGCAGCGTCGCCCGGTACTCGTCGCGGGCCCAGCCGCGCTGGTCGCCGTAGACCACCAGCGGCGGCCCCGGGATATTGTAGGCGCCGGCCAAGGTGCCGGCCGTCAGGCCGACCACGTAGGCCCAGCCGGGGGCCAGCGGCCGGGCCGCCTCCGCGGCCGCCCGCCCGGCCGTGATCAGGGTGTACGCGGCGTAAGCGATCAACAGCAGGCCGAGCACGGCGCGCACCCAGCCGGCCGGCACGGCCGCGCTCAGTTGGAAGCCGAGCGGCACGCCCAGCAGGCCGGCCGCGCCCAGGCGCGCCCACTCGCCCCAGTTGACGTGCCGGCGCAGGCGCAGGGTGTTGGCGATGTAGAGCAGCAGGCCGGCCGCGGCCACCACCGGGCCGGCCGTCTCCAGGCCCAACGCCAGCGTCGCCAGCGGCATCGCCAGCAGGGCGAAGCCAAAGCCGCTGGCGGCTTGCAGGAAGGCGGCGCCGAACACGGCCGCCGCGAACAGCGCTGCCTGGGCGGGCGGCATCAGCGGCTCAATCCGCCGGCGCGAGTTCGGGGGCCGCCGGCCGGCCGGCGCCCGCCGGAATGCGCACGAAGTTCAGGCAGGCGGCGCTGATCAGGCAGGCCACGAACGGCGCGCCGCCGATCAGCAGGCGGATGGCCGCGACCGCGCCCTCGGGCTGGACGGCCGCGCCGGGGACGTAGCCGCTCGGGTTGAGCACGAACAGAAAGAGCAAGGCCTGTGCGCTGAACGCCAGCCGCATGAACATGAAGGTGATGCCGATAAAGGCGCCTTCCCGATATTGCCCGGTGCGGCGCGCGTCGTAGTCCGTGATCTCGGACAGCAGGACGATGAAGAGCATCAGGTAGCCCGCGAAGCCCGGCGCGATCAAGGCCACGCCCAGCAGGGCCGTGGTGAAATCGCGCGCCAGGAAGATCAGCGTCAGGCCCGGCAGCCAGGCCAGGTTGGCCGCGATCCAGGCGCGCCGCGCGCCCAGGCGGGGCGTGATCACACGCCAGAGCTGCAGGCCGGGCACGGCCAGCAGGAAGGGCACGGCCAGCAGCAGGCTCTCCTGCAGGGCCGGCGCCAGGGTCAGCCCCAGGAGCTTGGCCGGCGTGGTCAGGTTGAGCACGTACTTGGCCCAGAAGGGCACGGTGGCCGAGAGGATGACGAAGTTAAACTCGCGCACCATGGCCGCACCCAGGAACCAGCGGAACGGCCCGTTGCTGAGCGTGATGCGGATGGACTCGAGGAAGCCCAGCGTGGTCTCGCCCAGCCGGCGGGGATC
Source organism: Anaerolineales bacterium (assembly GCA_016789165.1). GTDB lineage: Bacteria > Chloroflexota > Anaerolineae > Anaerolineales > UBA6663 > SpSt-583. The sequence goes on from JAEURL010000129.1 coordinate 2,540, forward strand.
CTCTTTCAAGCCGAGCATGGCCAGCATGTACGCCCCGGCTGTCAGCACGCCGACCACCGCGCCCATGACCGGGTAGCCCAGCCGCTGCGAGAGCATTGGCGCCAGCACGAAGGCCAGGATCAGGCCTACCACGCTCATCGACTCGCGCCAGGCGGCCAGGCCGGCCCGGTCCCGCGTGTCCGACGTGATCTCGGGGAAGAGGGCGTGGTAGGCCGTCAGGAGCAAGGTTGAGAAGGTGTCGAAGATGAACAGGATCGCGCCAAAGTAGACGGCCGTCAGCACGGCGTTGCCGAGCGGCGGCGTCCACATCAGGAAGAAGGCCAGGCCCAGCGGCACGGCGCCGGCCAGGATGTACGGGATGCGCCGGCCCCAGCGGCTGCGCGTCCGGTCCGAGAGCTGGCCCATCAGCGGGTCGTTGACGGCGTTCCACAGACCGAACAGGAACCACACCACGCTCACCAGGCCGGCGCTCAGCCCCAGCGCGTCGATATAAAAGAATTGGACCCGATTGGTGAAGGCCTGGTAGCTCAGGGTATGCGCCAGGCTGCCCAGGCTGTAGGTGAGCCGTCTCGCCAGCTTCATGATCGCCTCCTGCGGCGGGTGTGGGCGCGCCGGCGGAGCCGGCGGCTGGGGCGGGCGTGATATTGCGTTGTGAGACAGTTCGGGAAGAGCGGGCCGCCTCAGGTCCGGTGCGGCCGGCGGCGCGCTCGGGCGCCATGATACCGCCGCAGGGAGCGGATGGTCAAATCCGGCTAACGGCCGTTAGGGAGCCGGTCGGCTGCGACCGCCGGGCCGCCGGACTTTCAGGTTGATTTTATAGCCCGACCGGTGCGGCCATGGTTAGATAGGCCTGATTGCGACGATGGCAGTTGGCTCAGCCGCCGGACAGGCCCGGTGGCTGATCTCTGGTATGTGCCCGGGCCGGCTGCCTTCGCCTTAGTCTGTGCGCTCCGAGGGAGTTTGCCTCTATGTTCAAACGCTTGCGTGATCTGCCGCTGTTGGTCAAGCTGCTGGGCCTGGGCCTGGGCGGGCTCGGCCTGGTCCTGGTGTCCCTGCTGGGCGTCATGTTGTGGCAGCTCAATGACCTTAATCAGCTGGCCCAGACCACGGTCCATCACTTGATAGATGACGAGCTGATGCAAATTACGGATGGCGTCCTGCACCTGGTGGAGGCGCAGGATACGACCCTGCGCGCGGCGGTGCGCGCCAACCTGAACCTGGCCGGCCTGCTGCTGGAACAAAGCGGCGGCGTGCGCGCCGACCAGACCACGGTTGCCTGGCAGGCCGTGGATCAGGTCAGCCAGGCGGCTGAGACCGTCACCCTGCCGCGCCTGCTGGCCGGCGGCGAATGGCTGGGGCAGAACCGTGATCCGCAGCAGCCGACGCTGGTGGTCGACGAAATCGTGCGCCACGCCGGCGGGGTCGCCACCATCTTGCAGCGCATGAATGCGCGCGGCGATATGTTGCGCGTGGCGACCACTGTCCAGACCTCGGACGGGCAGCGCGCCATCGGGACCTTTATCCCGGCCCGCTATCCGGATGGGACGCCCAACCCGGTCATCGAAACGGTCCTGCGCGGCGAGACCTACATCGGCCTGGCGTACGTGGTGAACCACTGGATGATGGCCGGGTATCTGCCCCTGCGTGACTCCCAGGGCGCCGTGATCGGGATGTTGTTTGCCGGCTTGGAGTTTGGCGATTTGCGCACGGCGCTGATGGACATGCGGATGGGCGCCTCCGGCTACGTGTTCGTGCTGGGCGGCCACGGCCGGCAGCGCGGAGAGTACATTCTCTCCTACCAGGGCCAACGGGATGGCGAAAACATCTGGGAAACCCGCGATGTGGATGGCCGGCCCGTGATCCAGGAGATCATCAATACGGCGCTCCAGCTGCCGGCCGGCCAGACGGCGGTGGTGGAATACCGCTGGCAGAACCCCGGCGAGCCGGCCCCGCGCGCGAAGATTGTCCAGGTCGCTTACTATGCGCCGCTGGATTGGGTGGTGGGCATCTCCGCCTACGCGGATGAGTTCGGCGCCTATGAAACCGAACTGCGGGCGGCCCAATCCCGGCTGACCCTCAGCTTCCTGGCGATCGGCCTCGCGATCGGATTGGTGACGGTGGTCATCTTCTGGTTCTTTGCGCGCAGCCTGACCCGGCCGCTCAGCCGGATGGTGACGGCGGCCGAGGCCCTGGCCCAGGGCGATCTGAGCATCGCGGTCGAGGAGGCGGGCGCCGACGAAATCGGCCGGCTGGCGGCTGCCTTTCAGCGCATGGGCGGCTATTTCCGCGACATGGCCGCCGTTTCACAACGGATCGCCGGCGGCGATCTGAGCGTGGCGGTCGCGCCGCGGTCCGCGGCCGACCAGCTGGGCCGGGCTTTTGCTGACATGGTCGGCAACCTGCGCGGCCTGGTGCGGGGCGTCGCGACCAGTGCGCGGTCGGTCAATGACTCCGCCGAGGAACTGGCCGCCACCGCCGAGCAGGCCGGCCACGCCACTGATCAGATCGCGACGACCATGCAGCAGGTGGCCTCCGGCACCCAGCAGCAGGCCTCCGGCGTGTCCCGGACCGCCGGCACCCTGACGGCGATGCGCCGCAACATCGACAGTGTGGCGCGCGGCGCTCACGACCAAGCCGGGGCGGTCAGCCAATTGGCGGGCGTGATCAATCAGGCGGCGGGCGCCGCGGAGCAGATCCAGCGCGGGACTACGGTCCAGGCCGAAGGCGTCCAGCAGGCCGCGGCCGCCCAGGGCGAGTTCGCCGTGGCGCTCCGCCAGGTGGAGGGCCTCACGGCCCAGGTCGTCGCCGGTTCCCGCCAGAGCGCCGAGACGGCGCAGGCCGGGGCCCAGATGGCGGCGCAAAACGTGGACGGCATCCGGCGTGTCCGGACCGCCACCGGTACGTTGTCCAGCCGGGTGCGGGAACTGGGCACCCGCTCGGCCCAGATTGGCTCCATCGTCGCCTCCATCGACGAGATCGCCAACCAGACGAACCTGCTGGCCTTAACGCCGCCATCGAAGCCGCCCGGGCCGGCGAGCACGGCCGCGGCTTCGCGGTGGTGGCGGAGGAAGTGCGCAAACTGGCCGAGCGGTCGGCCGTGGCCACCAAGGAGATCGCCAGCCTGATCGCCACGGTGCAGGCCGGCGCCACGGAGGTGAGCGAGGCCATGCTCCAGGCGGATCGCGAGGTCTCGGAGGTGGCGGACCTGA
>JAEURL010000164.1 GCA_016789165.1 Anaerolineales bacterium
GTGTGTCGTCGTCGGCGCCGCTGGTGGCGCCGTCCGCCTTCGCGCTGAGGAAAGTCACGTCGCGGGCGACGAGGGTCAGGTCAACGCGGGCCTCGCCGCCCTCCGGCTGATAGATCTTGGGCAGCAGCAGGGCGCCGGAGACGTGGACCTTGGAGCCCTTGCGCAGGTACTGGGCGCACACCTGGGCCAGGCCGTTGTAGGCCATGACGTTGACCCACAGCGTGCCGTCGCCGAAGGCCGGGTCGACCGCGACCGAGAAGGACGTGTATTCCTTGTCGCTCTTGGTCGTGCCGGTGCGCGGGTCGCGCCCCAGATTGCCGATGACGGTGTAATTCTGGAAGGTAGCCATGTTGAGACTCTCTTGTTGAATGGAGGGGATGCGGTTAGCGGGCTTGGGCGATGAGCAGTTCGGCGGCCTGCTTGAGGGTCTGGCCGTCCGGGCGACCGGCGTCCGGGGTCCATTCCCGGGCGATCCGGGTCACGAACTTCTGGCCGGCCGGGGTCGCCATGAGCTGGCCGAAGGTCTGGCCGCGGAAGTCAGGCCGGTCGCTGGCCCCGAGAGTGCAGACGACGGCTTTAGCTTCGTCCAGCGTGCGCGGCATGCCCGGTTGGGCAGCCGGCTCCGCCGCTGGCGCGGACCCGTTCTTGCCGTTCTTAGCGGCCGGAGCCGTGGTCGTCGCCGCGCCGCGGTCTTTCAGCGCGGACTCGAGGCCGGGGCCGGCCGGCACCGCCCATTTCGGCAGCACCGGTGCCTGCTTGAACTGGCGCTTGTCGGCGTCCCAGTCCAGCCACTGCTTCGGCAGCGAGTACAGATAGCGCCCGACGCCCCACAGCACGGCGGCGCGTTTCAGGCCGTCGCTGGCCGTGCCTTTGACGGCCTTCATCTGCTCGTCGTCGTTGTCCGAGTCGGAGCCGCCGACGAAGCCGACGTCCCATTTCCAGCGCCACTGCCCGTCCTGCGGGTGGCGCAGGCCGAGGCCCGTGATCAGCTGGCCGGCGGCTTCGCGGTGCTCGACCTGCCAGTTGAACGCGCCGACGACCTCGTCCAGCCGGTCCATTACGTCGCGGGCGTCGATGTAGGCCACGGCCATCGCCCGGGCCTTGTCCTTGCTGATAGTCTGCGGCTTCCAGGACACCTGGCTGGCCGGGAACGGGGCCCGCAGCCGCTGGACCAGGCTTTCCAGTGTCGGCCCGGCCGGCTGCGGCTTCGGCCCAGTGGTCGGTGCGGCGTCCTTCGGCTCGATGGTCAGGCGCACCGCCTCGATGTGCTTGCAGAGCAGGCCCTGTTTGGCGCAGGTCTGGGTGAAGTCCGGGCAGGTGCAGGCCCAGTCCGGCGCGCGGGTGATGGTGTACGGGCCGCTCTCGCCGTTGCGCACCTCCCAGGCGCCGGCCGCGAGCGCGGTCACAATCAATTCGCCGCGTTCGAGCGCCTGCCGGGCGCGGTCGGTGCGGCCCGCCTGTGGCGATCCGGGCGCGCGTTCGTCTTGGCTCATTCTCATCTTCCTTTCTCATCTTGGAGTTTGGGTGGAACAGAACACCCGCCGGTTGGCGGGCGCACGAAAGCCGGCTACAACGCCAGCATCTGGATCGCGCGTCAGGGACGACGCGGGATTCAACGCGATGAGAAGGGAAAGTGGCCGTCGGCCACAGGCCGGCCGCCCAGAAGGCTGAGCGATCCGCCTGTGGGGGCCAGGCGTTGGGTTTGACCAACGCCTGGCCCCGGCTCAAGTCAGCGGTCGACGTACTCCTTCAGGCGCTGGTCGATCGCGGCCCGGGTGCGCGCATAGTGCAGCACCCAGACCGCGTGCGCGACCGGCACGCCGATGAATACGCCGGCTGCCACCATGATCACGATCTCCACCGAAGGCCTCCTGACGATGAATTGAGCGGCACGGCGGGCCGATCCCGGATTGAAGGCGGGATCAGCCCGGCCGGTCTGGGTTGGAGAGCACTCCGGCCCGGAGTAATCTCTGGCTCGGAGTAATCTCCGGCCCAGACCGGCACTCAGGGCGTATAGCCCTGAGTCCGTGGCGCTCTTCTTCAGGAGGGTGCAGCCGGGTTGGCTACCGCTGCACGTAGTCCTTGAGGCGCTCGTCGATCGCGCACTGGCCGGAGCGGGCATACGCCAGCACCCACAGGCCGTGCGTGATCAGGCCGAGCGCGAGCAGGGCGCCGAGGATGGAGAGAAACGTGATCATGGTGGTCTCGTCTTGGAAGATGGGCTGACCCTGCAGCCCGAAAGTGGAAGCCGCCGGCAAACTCATCGGGTGCCGGGATCTCAGCTTGGTTCCGGCCACATAGCCAGAACGCTTGAAAGCGAACACGCCTGAAACCGGGTTCGATTTCAGGCGTGTTCTCATCTTGGATACTCAGCACAGGTATGAGTCTGCTCCGGGGCGTGCTGGTGGGCCGGATCGGAGCAGGTGGACCGCCTTCCGGGCGGTCCGTAAATGGAGCTCAGCTTGGCCGCGAGTACCCCCCATGGCGGTGTCAGAAAGCCGGCTGGCCGCGGTCAGGCCAGCCGGCAGAGCAGAAGTCCGGGACTTGAGCGGGGATCCCGGCGGGCGAAGGGCGGCGTCATGATCTGCAGCGCGTGCGCAGCGCGCGAGCAGACATCGCCGGCGAAGCAATCCTGTGCGTGATGCTCAAGCCACTCAAAGCCGCACAGAATCAAGGTGGCGCGTCAGGCTTGACCCTGTTGGCCTCCGCCCTCGAAACGAGGGCCTGCAGGCGCGCGCCGGTAGGATTATCAAGTTAGGGAATTTGGAAGGCAGCCGGTTGGCGGCGGCACGCATGGCGTCCGCCGGGGCTGGTTCCCAAGGTGGGGTTGTCCGGGGCGCCATCAGAGAGGCAGTGCCTCGGCGGCCAGGACGCTCATCGCTGATCCGGCGCCGGCCGTGATGGGCCGGCGGGCGCGGATGTTTGGAAAGGTGCGGACGGGCCAGGCCAGGATCAGGCGTCGGCCGGCTGTTCCTGGGCTGGTTCGGGTTTGGGCTCCGCGCTGGCGGGGGGTGCCTCCCCGCCATTCTTTGAGCGGCGCGGCTTCGGCGCCGGCTCGGCGGCCCTGCTCGGCCGGTTTAGGTCGGGCACGATCGCGATCCGCTCGGCCATGATCTCGGTGACGACGCGGGTGAGTGTGATCTGCTCGGTCGTTTCGTCTCCGACGGCCAGCGCACCGGTCGGGCCATGTGCGCGCAGCAGGAAAGCTTTCAGGTTCTCCTCGTGCTCGCGGCTTTGCAGAAACCCGTGCACCCGGACGCGCATGCCCTGCCGGAACTGCACCGGGAGCACCCCCAGGACCTGGGCCGAGGCCCGGACTGTGAAGTAGTCCGAGGCGTCCCGCGGTCCGGAGCCCTTGCGGCTGCGCAACAGGTCCCGGTCGACACCCAGGCGAAACAGCGTGTCGCTCGACCAGCGCCAGGAGTTCCCGATCACAGTGCCTTCAACGGCGACCTCGTTCAACATTTGACCTCCCTTCCAGACAGAGGCGCGCCAGGCCGCCTCCATCCGGAAACAAAAAAGCGCGCCGCGGACCCGTCTGGTCCCTGCGGTGCGCTCTCGGTTGTGAGCATTATGCGGCGGTTTGAGGGGAAGTCAATGGGGTGGCGCGAAGAAGGTCACAGTTGCCGCAATTGGCGCAATTTGGGCGACACGAGCCCCTACCCCTTAAGGTGGACCCCTTCGTCAAGACACAAAAGTGGCCTGAGTTAAGGTGGGTTTTTCCTTTCTGAGCGAGTGATGGATTTTCCGCTGGTGCTACGTCGTTCACAGTCTGTTCCTTCGCCGCGATCATACGCGGAGCTCTTGGTCGTTGGTCCGGTGGCTCCAGGGCGGTGCTGCCGCCGTGCGGAATAAATGCTGACCCGCAAGGCGAGCCGCCCTTCCGTGCCCCCTGGGGCACGGGCGGCGCGGCCTTGCGCATCGGCGCTTTATGCCAAACGGTCGCGACCCTGGAAACATGGGCCGGCGGCCAAACACTCGCGTGCGGTTCGCGGTGAAGGGTGACGGGGAGGCGCCCCGACGCTGGCTTTCGAGAGAACCGGTTAATGGATCGAGCGTGAGGGGGCCTCCTGCTGGAAGTAGAGTTGGGCCGGCGTGCGATAGCCGAGGGCTTGATGCAGCCGCTGATGGTTGTAGAACTCGAAGTAGCGGGCCAGGGCCAGCCGGGCTTCGCGGGGTGAGGCGTAGTCATGCAGATAGACTTCTTCGTACTTGACGGTGCGCCAGAGGCGTTCCGTGAAGATGTTATCGAGGGCCCGACCCTTCCCATCCATGCTGATCTGGACCTGGCGGGCTTGCAGCAGATCGATGTACTGCGGGCTGGTGAAGTGACTGCCCTGATCGCTGTTGCAGATCTGGGGCGTCGCCTGCGCCAAGGCGCGCTCGACCGCCGCCAGCACAAAGCCCAGTTCCAGGCTTTGATCAAGTTCCCAGCTCACGACATACCGCGAAAACCAGTCCAAAACCGCCACCAGATAGAGCCAGCCGCCGTTCAAACGGATGTATGTGACACCTGCACTTGCGCTGCGCGCAAGCGCGGTGCAAGTGTGTCCGTCCCCCAGACGTGATTGGGGTGGGCGACCGTCAGCCGGCGCAAGAGATACGGGAACGTGCGATGGGCCAGCGCCCGTTGGCTCAGGTTCGGGCCAGGGCTGATCGCCACCAGGCCCATTTCACGCATATGGCGCTGGACGGCTTTCCGATTGATCACCATCTCGGCATTCAAGACGGCCGTGATCTTGCGGGAGCCGTAGAACGGACAGGCGGTGTAGATCTCGTCGATGCGCCGCTTGATCCGAAGCTCTTCGGCGCTGGGCGGCAACGGCTGGTAATACAGCCCCGAACGGCTCAGGCTAAGCAGCTCCGCCTGCGTGCTGAGCGCCAGTTCGCCGGCGTCTTCGTCGAGCATGGCGCGGCGCTCAGTCCGGGAGCACGTTGAGGCCAGATTTTTTTTTGAGCCAGGCTAACTGCGTCGTTAGCCGGCCGATCTCTGCATACAGCTCCTCGCGTTCGCGCGTGTGCGTCGCCTGAACTTCGCGGAGCGCCTGGTTCTCGTCGCTGAAGACGGTGGCAAAACGCTCTACCGCCTGGGCTTTCCAGAGCCGGAGCTGGTTGACGTGGACGCCATAGGCGGCCGAGATCTGGGTCAGGGTCTGGTTCTCTTTCAAGATTTCCAGGACGATCTGGGCCTTCTCTTCGGCCGTGTAGCGCTTACGCATGGGCTTCTTTTTCATGGCCGGAATCTACCTTAACCAGCCCTGATTTTGTGTCTAGTTTTTGGGGTCCACTATAACCATCCGACAGATAGCGCGTGAGCAACAACGCTCACGGGTCACGATCCGCGAAGCGCTGGAAAGCGCCGAGCCCAAACGCTACACCCTCCAGGCCCCTCGATCAGCGCCGGTGCTGGGGCCGTTCAAGAGCCGTATCGACGCTTTGCTCGCAGAGAACGTTGAGTTGCCGCGCAAACAGCGCTATACCGCCCGCCAGATCTATAAGCGTCTGCAAGGCGAGGGCTTTGCCGGCGCCGAAATCACGGTGCGGCGCTACATCGCCGGGCTGAGGACCCATGAGCGGAAACGCGAGGTCTTCTTGCCGCTCGAATTTGATCCCGGCCGAGATGCCCAGGCCGACTGGTTTGAGGCGGAGGTGATCATCGCCGGCCAGCGCGTCACGGCCCAGGTCTTCAATCTGCGTCTGAACCACTCGCGCCGCCGGTTTCTCCGGGCCTATCCAGCCCAGAAGCAGGAATGCTTCTTTGAGGGGCATGTCGAAGCCTTCGCGTTCTTGGGCGGCGTGCCGGAAACGATCACCTACGACAATCTCACGTTGGCGGTGCGCAAGGTCCTGGAAGGCAAGAACCGCGAGGAGCAACGGTCGTTTGTTGCGTTCCGCAGCCATTACTTATTCCAGAGCCGTTTCTGCACGCCGGCGGAAGGCCATGAAAAGGGCGGTGTCGAAAGTGATGTGGGCTTCGCCAAGCGCAACTTCTTCACGCCCCCGCCGGAAGCCGCCAGTTGGGAAGCATTGAATACCCTGTTGCGCGAACAGTGCGAAGCCGATGGCCACCGCCGCGTTGACCGGCAACCCCTGACGATTGCCGAGACCTGGGAACAGGAACGCCCGCATCTGCGAACCCTGCCGGAACACCCTTTTCTCTGTTGCCGGGTCGCAACGGTGATGCTGAGTGCTTACAGCCAGGTCACCTTTGAGACCAATCGCTACTCGGTGCCGGCAGAACAGGCCTATCGCCAGATGGTCGTCAAAGCTTACCCATTCCGGGTCGAGATCTGGCATGGCACCGATCGCCTGGCCGTCCATCCGCGGCACTATGGCCATCAGCAGGAAGTGTTTGA
>JAEURL010000166.1 GCA_016789165.1 Anaerolineales bacterium
GCTGATCGAGCGCATCCGCAGCCGCGGGCGCGGCATCGAGAGCGGCATCACGGCCGATTATCTGGCCCTGCTGGATTCGTTCTACGAGGACTGGCTGCAGGCCTTCAACCTGTGCCCGGTGCTGACCATCCGCACCGAAGACCTGGACTTCGTCCACAAGCCCCGGCACCTGGACATCGTGGTCCAGCGCATCCAGGACAAGCTGGCCGGCCGCGAAGTGGTGGTGTTCCCGGCCGACAACGGGGGCTGAGCGCTAGAGGAAGAACGGGGGGCTGGTGAGCAGGTAATTTTCGAACTGCCCGAAGGGCGCGTCCGTCATCAGCAGCGTAAAGAAAGCGTCGAACTCAAAGCCGCGCCGCAGCAGGTGCCCCACCGCGGCCCGGTTCAGCATCGGCACTTCCACCCCAAATCGTTCGTGGCCCTGCCGGGCGGCTTCCGTCTCGGCCTGCGTCAGCACGGCCGGAAAATCCCGCGTCTCCAGCAGCGCAAACGGCCCGCTGCGAAACCCCACGTACCCATAGCCCACCGGCCGGCCGCCGCGCCGGTAGAGGAAGCCCGCGCGGTCCGTCAGCAGCCAGGCGTGGTCCGCATCCCGGGTGTGGCCCAGCACCGCCCCATCGATGGCGCGCAGCACGGCCAGCGCCTCGGCGCCGGCCGCCAGCGGCTCCACCTCCAGGTCCCCGGGCCCGCCGGCCGCTTCCGGCGCGCGCGCGAAGTAATAGACCGGGAAACGCGGGTAGACGCCGGCCTTGAGGTAACGCGCCTGGGCGCGCTGATCGGTGGTGGCGTTGATCAGGCGGTGGCGCACGCCCTCGGCCGGGAAGGCCCGCTCCAGCAGCTCGCGGCCCACGCCCGCCGACTGCTGCCCCGGCAGGACGAAGAACTCGGTCAGTTCGCGCACCCCGTCGCGCCGGATGCTGCGCGCGAAGCCCACCGGCTGGCCGTCGGCCTCCGCCAGCCAGAAGTGCTCGGCTGTGCGCGCCAGGTGCTCGTACAGCGAGCGGCGCTCCTCCCACAGGCCGGCCAGCACCGCCTCGTCCTGCCCGCCGGTCACGGCCATCACATTCAGGCGCTGGCCGAGGTCCAGGATCGAGCGCTGGAAGATCTCGAAGACGGCGCGCGAGTCAGCCAGGCCGGCCGGGCGATAAGTGATCGGCATCGTTCAGCCTCGGGTGCGGAAGTAATAGGCGGCCGCCTCGGTGCGGTTGCCCACCCCCAGCTTCTGGAAGATGTTCTGCAGGTGGAACTTGACCGTGTTCTCCGAGACCGCGATGGCCTCGGCGATCTGGGCGTTGGTCAGCCCGCCGGCCAGCTTCTCCAGCACCTCCCACTCGCGGGCCGAGAGGGCGCTGCCGCCGGCCGGCGCCAGCCGCGCGCCGATCAGCTTGCGCGCCGCCGGCGGAAAGACCAGGTAGCCCTGGCCCACCTGGCGGATGGCCTCCACCGTCTGGCGCGGCGGCGCCGTCTTGAGCGCCACGCCGTCCGCGCCGGCCTGCAGCGCCGCCTGGATCACCTCGCCGTCGCCGAAAGCCGTCAGCAGCAGCACGCGCACCGGCAGGCCGCGCCGGCGAATCTCCTGCAGGCAGTCCAGGCCGTCCAGGCCGTCCATCTGCACGTCCACCACCGCCACGTCCGGCTGCTGGGCCGCGATCAAGTCCAGCAGCGCGCGGCCGTCGGTGGCGGCGCCCACCACCTCCAGGTCCGGCTCGTTGCCCAGCAGGCTGCGCAGGCCCTGCAGCACCAGTTCGTGGTCGTCGGCCAGCACCAGGCGCAGGCGCTCACCCATCGGCCGGCACCTCCACCACAATGCGCGTCCCCTGGCCCGGCGCGGACTCCAGGGTCAGCGTGCCGCCCACCAGGGCCACCCGTTCGCGCATCCCGCGCAGGCCGATGTGCTCGGCGCGTTCGGTGGCCTGCGGCCCCACCAGCGGCGGCGGCGTGAAGCCGCGCCCGCGGTCCAGCACTTCCAGCCGCACCGCCGGCCCGCGCGCCAGCAGCCGCACGCGGACCTGCTTGACGCCAGCGTGCCGGTAGGCGTTGGAGAGCGCCTCCTGCAGGAGGCGGTACAGCGCGATCTTGGCCGGCAGGCTCACCGGCGGGAGCTGGCCGAGCACGTCCAGCTCCACGCGGCTGTCAGTAAACTCCTCGTGCTGCAGGATCAGGCCTTCGATCATCGAGATCAGGTCGCGCCGCGCGAAGCCCGGGGGGCGCCAGGTGCCGATGGACCAGCGCACCTCGCCCAGGGCCGCCTCCAGCACGCCTTCCACGCGCGCCAGGTCGGCCAGCCAATCGGCGGCCGCGCCGGCTTGGCGCATGCGCGCCTCCAGCGCATTCAGCTGCGAGACCGCCGCGAAGAGCTTCTGCACCGGGCCGTCGTGGATATCCAGGATCAGGCGCTGCAGCTCCTCCTCGGTCACCGAGAGGATGCGCCGCGCGGCCAGGTGTTCGTCCGGCGTGGTCATCACCCGCGAGTATAGCACTGAGCGCCTGTTCCCCCCTGGAACAAACGTTGTTTATAATCGGCGTAGTGTATTGGTGCTCGAGGAGGTGCCGCATGTCCGATGTAGCTGATTATTCCCGCCGTATTTTCCTGCGCGCTCTGGGGCTGGGCGCCGCCGGCCTGGTGGTTGGCGGCGGCGCGGCCTGGGCGCAGGGCCAGCTGGCGGACCAGGCCGCGCTGCAGGGCAGCGTGCAGACCCTGGAAGCCCAGCTGGCCGCCGCGCAGAAGACGCGCCTGGGCCTGGATGGCTCGCTGGCCGCGTTACAGGGCCAGGTGACCACGCTGGAGGCGCAGCTGGGCGCGGCGACCGGGCAGAACGCCCAGTTGGCGCAGGCCCTGACCCAGAGCCAGAGCGAGGCCGAGGCGCTGCGCGGCGAGCTGGCGGCGCTGCAATCGCGCCTGGCGGAGACCGAGCGCCGGCTGGGCGAGCACCGCGAGCTGATCGGCCTGTTCGACCAGCTGGAAAGCGTGGGGCTGGACGCCGTGGCCGCCGATGGGCTGCGGTCCGCGGCGGCCGGCCTGGCGGCCGCGCTGGGCGCCAGCCCGGTCCTGCGCGCCGGCCTAGATACGGCCCGCCGGCTGCTGGCCGAGTTCGAGCAGGTCTTGCCGGATTTCCAGGCCGGCCTGGGCTGGCTGGGCGATCAGGTGATCCGCCTCAAGCTGGAGCTGTACGCGCTGGAGCGGGCCGCCCAGCCCCTGGTGGCGGCGGCGGCCGCCGGCGCTACGGCCGTCTTCGGCGGCTTTGTGCGGGTGGTGCTGGACTATCTGCCCTTCGATATTGGCGCCAAGACGCGCGCGGCGTTCGAGGCCGCGCAGGCCGTCATCACGCGCGCCAGCGATGTCTCCGGCCAGACCGACGAGCGCGTCTTTGGCAAGCTCTCACGCTACGTCAGCGGCGGCCAGCAGAGCTGGCAGCAGCAGCTGGTGCCGCCGCTGCGCGACCAGACCCTGGCCAGCGCGGAACACCTGCTGACCGCCGTGGACGGCGCCCAGCAGACCTTTGAAGCCGCGCTGCGCGGGCCGGCCCAGGCCGCCCTGGACCAGCGCGCCGCCCTGCGCCAGCAGATCGCCGCGTACCGCGCCGCGCGCCAGCTGTGAAGCGCCACCCGCTGCTGATCCTGCGCCGGCGCATCGCCAGCTGGCGGCTGCCGGCGCTGCTGATCGCCCTGGCCTGTCTGGCCTTGTGGTGGTTCGCACCGGACCTGGTTGCGCCGGAGGCGCGGGACCTGGCCTCCACGGCCCTGCTGGCTGGCGCGGCCGCCGGCGGCTTGTTGTTGGCCTATGCCCTGGCGGCGCCGGCGCTGGCCTATGTGCAGTGCCGGCCCGCCTATCTGCTGGTCAATGCCGTGTTTTTCCGGCTGGCCATCGCCTACAGCCGGATCCGCAGCGTGCGGCCGGTCCGCTTCACGGCGGCAGAGGCCGGCGGCCTGCGCCGCGAACTGGTGGCGCCCTACCTGGGGCAGACCGCGGTTATGGTGGATCTGAAGAGCTATCCCATGTCCGAGCGCTGGCTGCGGCTCTGGCTGGGCTGGTTCATGTTCTCGCCGGACGCCGTAGGCTTGCAGTTCATCACGCCGGACTGGATGGCCCTCAGCCGCGACCTGGACGAAGGCCGCACCGCGTCCAAGCTGCGCCGCCTGGGCCGTTGACCCGCACGGAGGCCGTATGACCAATTCGCAAGTTACCGCCGGCTCCATCATCTTGCGGCAGTGGGACCGCGCCTACGGGCTGCGCGAGACCGCCGAACCTTTCACCTCGCTGAACGAGCTGTATGCGCACTGTCTGGCCGTGGACGCGCCCGAGGTCATTGACCGCATCATCATTCAAGGCCACGACGCGGCCGGCCAGCTGCGCGTGGTCACCTTTGTCTTTCAATCCATCACCATCACGCCGCGCCCGTCCGAATGAGGCCCGCGCTTAATAGATCTTGGGATAACAACTTAATATATATTTAGTAGCCGCAGTAGGGGCTGTGGAAATGTGGACAGCGCGCACGCCGCCTCAAAACGCCTGAAGATGTAGGGGCGGCCGGCCGCCCTCACGCCAGTAATTGGGGCAGGGCCGGCCGAGCGTCTCCACACCACCAGTGGGGGCTATTTGTGGGAACTGTGGAGAGTTTCACAGGCCGGA
>JAEURL010000191.1 GCA_016789165.1 Anaerolineales bacterium
TGGAAGGTAATGCCCGGAATCTCGGCCGCCATGCTCACGATCATGTTGTAGGCCGGGATCAGGCCAAGCGTGATCCCCAGCCCGATCCCGAGCAGCGCCACGAACGACGATTCAATCAGGAAGCTCCAGGCCACCATCTCCCGCCGGAAGCCCAGCGCGCGCAGCATGCCGATTTGCTGCCGGCGCTCCACCACCGCGCGCGTGCTGATCACGCCCAGCGCGGCCACACCCACCACCAGGCCCAGGGTCAGAAAGCCCAGCAGCAGCTGCTGGAAGACCAACTGCGTGCGCATGCCGTCGCGCAGCTCCTGCACCTGATCCACCGCCTCCAGGCCCTGCTTCAGGAAGGCGCTCTCCAGGCCGGCGCTGGCCGCCGCCGGGTCCACGCCCGGCGCCAGGCGGATGTAGTAGACCGGCGCCGGCAGCGCGTCCGGCATGGCGGCCGCCACCGCCTCGCGGCCCACCATCAGCCCGAAGCCGGTGAGCGCGCTCTGCTCCAGCACCCCGATCACGGTCACGTCCAGCGTGGCCTGCGTGGCCGGATCCCGGACCTGCAGCTTCAGCGGCGGCATGGTCTTGTCTTCCAGGTAGACCCCCTCCAGCCGGAAATCAGGGCCGCCGATGACGATGTTGGTGGTCTGCCGGCTGGGCACCACCAGCCGGTCGATGACGGCGTAGCCGGGGTTGTCGCGCACGGCCCGCCAGACGTCCGCGGCGGTCGCGTAGCCCTCGGCTTTGATGCCCAGATCGTAGTCAATGTTCTCGAGGAAGGCGTCGTCCAGGGCCTGGACGTAGTAGGTCTTCCAGCGCGCGGAATCGGCCGCCGCCGTGCCGGTTTGGCGCAGGCCTTCCTGACGCACCTCGACGACGGCCGTGGTCTGGGCGGCCACCACGGCATAGTCCGCGCGGCGCAGCGCGGACTGCCGGGCAATGGCCACGGCCAGATCGTCGATGGGGTTGGCCCGGCTGGTGCTCACCCGCAGGTCCCAGCCGCCGGTGAAGGACTCGGTGTCCTGGAGCACCACATCGTTGACCTTGAAGGCCGTGGCCATGAAGACGACGCTGAAGACCACCACAGCAAAGATGCCGACCGTCAACCCGGTGCGGAAACGGTTGGCCAGCGGGTAGGCCACGGCCATGCGCAGCACCGGCCGCAGCTGGGCCGCGCCGCCCAACCCCAGCAGCACCAGCCGCAGGAGCAGGTCGGTGTTGTACATCACCACCAGCACCGCGCCGGTCACCAGCAGGATGCCGGAGATAAACAACATCTCGGGGCCGGAGCTCATCTCCGGCACGCCCAGCCGCTCCTCCAGGAAGCCAAACGGCAGGGACCAGAACAGCGCCAGCAGGCCGCCGGCCAAGGTGAAGGCCAGGCGGTCCGCCAGGTCCGGGGTGACGCGCGGCCAGCGCCGCGCCAGAGGCCGGAACGCCCGCCGCAGCAGGCCGCGCAAGGTCAAGCCGCCGCCCAACAGGACGAACGAGGCGCCGATGCTGTAGGCCCAGCCCACGGCCTGCTGCAGGCCATACGGGAACAAGAGCAGGCCGAGCCCGAGCGTCAGCGGCCCGCTGGTGAAACCCAGCCAGATCAGGCGCCACACGCTCCCCGGCAAGCCCACCAGCCAGGCCCGCAGCGCGCGAAAGACGCGCAGCCGGAAGAGCGCCCGGAAGCCGTCGGCCACCGCCCGGAACGGCGCCAGCAGCCGGTCGCGCAAAAAGGTCGGCGGGCGCGGCGGGTCGGCCAGATCACGGATGGCGGCCACGATGTTGAGC
>JAEURL010000227.1 GCA_016789165.1 Anaerolineales bacterium
CCAGCCAGCAAGCCCCAAGCGCGATAGCCCCCGTACAGGCCCAGGGCGCAGACCCCGGCCGCCAGTGCCAGCAGCGCCCAGGCGGGCCGGCCGGCAACGCCGCCGCCGGCCGCCGCCGGCGCTGGGCGCTGGGCTGTGTCCAGGCGCTCAGCGAGCGGGCCCCAGACATGCGCGCCAAACTGCTGCACCAGCCATGTGCGCGCCAGCAGGTCGAGGAACCAGGAGCGGGGCGGCTCGTCGCCTTCGGTCATTTCGACCTTGAACTTGTCGGCCCAGGCCAGCAGCGGCCGCCAGACGAGCTGATCGAGTGCGACGATGACGATCACCAGGGTCCCGACGCCCAGCGCCACCGCCCGCACGTCACCGGTATTAGCGGCGGTCTG
The DNA here is from genome assembly GCA_016789165.1 of Anaerolineales bacterium. GTDB lineage: Bacteria > Chloroflexota > Anaerolineae > Anaerolineales > UBA6663 > SpSt-583. The sequence continues at coordinate 384 of JAEURL010000227.1, forward strand.
CAAATAGGAGCCCAGGCCCGGCAGGCGAAAATCGCGGCGGCCGACGGTGAAGATCTCGGCCGCCATCAGGAAGAACCAGCCGCCCGACCAACTCATCATGCTGTTCCAGAGCAGGCCCAGGGCCGCGAACGGCAATTCCAACGTTCGGAAGCGCAGCCAGGGGCTGAGCCGGAAGATCGCCGCCGCCTCGCGCAGTTCGGCCGGGATCGTCTTGACCGACTGGTAGAAGCTGAAGGTCATGTTCCAGGCCTGCGAGGTGAAGATCAGGACCACGGCCGCCAACTCAGCGGCCAGCCGGTCCGGCAACAGCGCGGTCAGGCTGAGCAGCACCACCGGCAGAAAGGACAGGATCGGCACGCTTTGCAGCACGTCCAGCAGCGGCATCAACACCCGCTCGGCCGTGCGGTTGCGGGCGGCCGCGTAGCCGTAGGCCAGGCTGAACCCCAGCGCGAGCAGGTAGGCGGCCAGCATCCGGCCGACCGACAGCAGGGCGTACCAGGGCAGGGCGGTTGGCGCCAGCGAGAGGCCCGGCCCGTGGACGACGGCCGGGGCGTTGAAGGCCAGCTCGGCGCCGACGTACAACAGGGCCGCCAGGCCGAGCAGGATCAGGCCGTCGCCGAAGCTGAAGGCTGGGGTTGGCGGCAGCGCGGGGCTGTAGCGGAAACGCCGCATGCTCACCTCCGAGATGGGTGGGAGCCGGCCGCGGTCCAGACCCGCGCCATACCAGGGGCCTGCGGCGTGGTCAGGCGGGGGAGGCCGGGTTCGGGCCTAGGGCTGGGTCATCGGGGCTCGGCATGGTCAGACAGACTCTTGGGGCTGGGCAACACGAGAAGTGTAAGTCCAGGTCAGGACGACCGTCAACCGCCGGTGCCAGGCGGCCAGGCTCACGCGGGCGGCCGGACTTGCCGCAACAGGCGCGCCACCCGCCAGACGATGTCCGGCAGCCCGAGCGGCTTGGTCAGATAGTCGGCGGCGCCGGCGCGCTGGCCCTGTTCGATGTCGGCCGCGCCGGCCCGGGCGCTGACGATCAGGAACGGGATGCCGGCCCGGTGCAGCAGGCGGCCCAGCGCCAGCCCATCCCCGTCCGGCAGCGTCAGGTCGAGCAGCACCACGTCCGGGATCACGCGCTCCAGGCAGGCCAACGCCCCCTGGACGGTGCCCGCCGACAGCACCTGGTGGCCGGCCCGGCGCAGGCCAAAGACCTCGCTTTCGCGCTGGGTGGGATCATCTTCGACGATCAGGACGAGTGTGTTGACGAGGGACATCAGACGGTTCCTTGGCCTTCGGCCTGGGCGCGGGAGTAAAATCATTTCAGAACAGCCGCCTGCGGCCGCCCGCGGACGGTCGGAGGCCTCTCTGCGATGTCAGCCACCAGCGCTGTGCGGCGCGCGCAATTCCCCGAGGTCTGGTTGGTCCGGGCCACGGCCGGCTTGACGGCCGGCATGGGGCTGATCAACCTGCTCTCGGCGGCCACGCCGGCCCTGGCCGACCGCCTGGCCCTCCTGGAAGCCTGGTCGCCGCTGGAAGTGCAAAACGGCAGCCGGCTGGCGACGGTGCTGGCCGGTTTTGCGCTTCTCCTGCTCTCGGTCCATCTTGGCCGCCGCAAACGGGTAGCCTGGCTGCTGACGCTCTTCGTGCTGGCGGCCTCGGCGGCCAGCCATCTGCTCAAGGGCTTGGACGCCGAGGAGGCCGGTGTGGCGGCCGGGCTGGCGGCTCTGCTGCTGTACCTTCGCCCGCACTTCCATGCCCGCTCCGATGCGCCTTCGATGCGCCAGGGTGTGATTGTGCTGGCGGCGGCTTTCGGTTTCACGCTGCTTTACGGGGCGATCGGCTTCTATCTCCTGGATCGCCACTTCAGCGTCAACTACGACGCGGGGCCGGCCATTCGCCAGACGGTGACTATGTTCGTGCAGTTTGAGGACCCCGGACTGGAGCCGACGACGGGCTTTGGCCGCTACTTTGCCGATTCGATCTACGTCGTCGGGGCCGTCACGCTGGGCTACGCCCTGCTGATGCTCGTCCGGCCGGTGCTCTTCCGCCAGCCGGCCACGCCGGCCGAACGCGCCCGCGCCGCCGGCCTCGTCGCCGCCCATGGCTGCTCGGCGTTGGCGCGCTTCGCGCTCTTCGACGACAAGGCCTACTACTTCACGCCGGGCGGGGCGGTGGTGGCCTACGTGGTCAAAGGCCGGGCCGCGCTGGCGCTGGGCGACCCGATCGGCCCGGCGGCCGAGTGGCCGGCCGCCATCACGGGCTTTCTCGGCTTCTGCGCCGGCAACGACTGGGAGCCGGCCTTCTACCAGGTGTCCCCGGCCGCCTTGTCCGACTACCGCGCCGCCGGCCACACGGCTCTGTGCGTGGGACAGGAGGCGCTGGTGGACCTGGCCGCCTTCACCTTGGAGGGCAAGGCCGGCAAGGAGTTCCGCACCGTCCTCAACAAGTTCGCCAAGCTCGGCCACCAGGTGGAAAGGCATCCGCCGCCTCTGCCGGCCGGCCTGCTGGGCGAGCTGCGCGCCGTCAGCGATGCCTGGCTGACCGAGCGGCGCGGGCGCGAGCTGCGCTTCGCCACGGGCTGGTTCGACGACGATTACCTGCGCGGCAGCCCGGTGGTGACGCTGCGCGCTCCGGACGGCGCGCTCAGCGGCTTTGCCAATGCCTACCCGCTCTACCAGGCGGCGGGCTGGGGGGTGGATCTGATGCGCCGGCGGCCGGAGGCCCTGTCCGGCACTATGGACTTGCTGTTCATCTCCCTGTTCGACTGGGCCAAGGCGGAGGGCCTGGCCCGCTTCAGCCTCGGGCTGAGCGCCCTGGCGGGCGTCGGCGAACACAGCGCCGACCCGGCCATCGAACGGGCCCTGCGGCTCCTGTACGAGAATCTCCATCGCGTCTACAACTTCCAGGGATTGCACGCCTTCAAGGACAAGTTCCACCCGGCCTGGGAGCCGCGTTATTTGGTCTACCGCAGCCCGGCCAGCCTGCCGCTGGTGGCCGCCGCCCTGGTGCGCGCCAGCAGCGGCGACGACTTCTGGCTGAGTTACTTCGGCCTGGGCACCTGAACGCAGCGCGCCCGCCAGTCCGCCGGCCGGTTGTCAGCCGCGCCGGGCCGGCGGACTGGGCTAGGCCGCCCGGCTGGCCGTCAGCCGGCCGTGCTCCAAAGCGCGCGCTGGTGGCCGGCGCTGAACTGCAGCTCGAGGCCGGCGGCCTTCTCCGGCACCTCAAACACGATCGTGCCCGCGGCCTGGCTGCCGGGCTTCAGGGTCTGCGGGGCCAGCAGGGTGCTGATGGCCTTCAGATCCGCGGCCTTGTACTGCAGGCCGGT
>JAEURL010000230.1 GCA_016789165.1 Anaerolineales bacterium
GGATCGTCGGTGGCCACGTTCTCCGCCTGCGTATCCAGGTCTGGAAAGCGGGCGTAGAGGTGGGCCAGCAGGGCGCTGCCCACCTGAACCGGGTCGCCGGCGCGGGTATGCAAGGTCAGGCGCGTAAGCAACATCGGCAAACCATGAAAGGTCTGGACCTGAAAGACCAGCCAGCCCTGGCCGGCACTAGACGTGAACATCAGGGCCTGGACATGCCCGGCCCGCGCGATCGATTCAGTGGCCGTGACCCAGGAGGCCCGGTCCGCGCGCTCGGCCAGGAGCGCCAGCGCGGCCTCATTCTCCAGCCAGGCAACCTGGCCGTTTGGGCCGGCCGCCGGAGGACCGGGCGGCCGGCGCAAAACCAGCAATTCGTGCTGGGTTTGGAAACCACATTGAACGAACAGATTATACGCCGGAGCGTTGTTTTTAATGACTTCCAGAACGGTCAGCGGCAAACCCCGCGCATCGCTGGAGGCCAACAGGGCGTCCAGCAGCGCGCGCCCGAGGCCGTGCCGGCGGGCGGTGGGCAGCACGCCCAGGCGCGTGATCCAGGAGCGGCCCGGCCGGACACCCAGCATGGCCAGGCCCAGGATATTCTCGCCGTCCACGGCCACCACCGAGGCGCTCAAGTCGACGTCGTAGACGTGGACGTATTCGGCCAGGCGGGCGGCGTTCATGGGCATCGGCACCAGGTAATCCACCCGCGTCTGGTTGTAAGCGGCGGTCAACTGAGCGATGGTGAAGCGGTCAGCGGGGAGCAGGCGGATCGGCGCGGCTTGGCCGGCCGTCTCGACACTGGCGGACGGACCGGACATCAGCGCGCGCCCTCGTTCAGGAAGGCCGTGATCTGGTCGGCGAAGCGGGCGACGTTGATGGGCTTGGGGATGTAGCCATTGCAGCCGTAAGCGGCGACCATCTTCTGGGCCGTTTCTTCCGGCCAGGCGGTGCAGGCCACGATCGGGACCCCGGCCAGGGCCGGCAGGCGCCGCAGCCAGTTAAGCAGGGTCTGGCCGTCCGCGTCCGGCAGGCCCAGGTCGAGCAGGATCAGGTCGGGCGGCTCGTCGGCCGCCATCTGCAGGCCGGTTTCGGCATCGGCGGCGTGCCGGACAACAAAACCGCGCGCCGCCAGGACCCGGCGCGCCAGTTCAGCGTTATCGGGGTTGTCCTCCACGACCAGAATGGTGGGCATGGCGCGAGTATAGCACGCCTAGCCGCCGTTCGCCCCGCGCACCTCCGCGTCGCTGAAAACCACTTCCTCACGCCCCTCGAGTTTCTCGGTCATTTTGCGGGCAATCAGGTCCAGGTGGGTGCTGTGGGCCACGAAGTCCAGGGCGTCGGCCGGGATGGTCAGGACCGGGCAGAGGCGGAAGCCGTCGATCCAGCGCTCGTACAGGCGGTTGAGCCGCTCCAGGTAATCGGAGGCGATGCGGGCCTCATAGTCGCGGCCGCGCCGGGCGATGCGGCTCTGCAGGGTGCCCACCGAGGCGCGCAGGTATAACACCAGGTCCGGCGCCGGCAGGCAGTCGATCAGGCCCTCGTACAGCCGGCGGTAGGTGGCGTAATCGCGTTCGGCCATCTGCCCCTGCTCATACAGGTTGTGGGCGAAGACCTCGGCGTCCTCATAGACCGAGCGGTCCTGGACGACGGAGGTGGGATGGTCCGCGATCTGGCGGTGGGTGTGCAGCCGGTTGGCCAGGAAGAACACCTGGGAGTGGAAACCCCAGTGGCGCATGTCCAGGTAGAAATCGGACAGGTAGGGGTTCTCCACCACGGCTTCGTAAAAGGGCTGCCAGCCCAGACGCTGGCACAGCAGGTTGACCAGGCTGGACTTGCCCACCCCGATGTTGCCGGCAACGATGACAAAGCGTTTCATTCTCAGGCCCCGTTCTGGTCCGCCCAGGTTTCCACCCACTCGTCGACGGCCGTCAGGTAAGCCAGCGCCTGCTGGACCCGGGCGCGGAAGGCGGCGGGGTCGGCCAGGCTGAGGCGCTCCAGGAAGGCCGCCCACGGCTCGGCGTGCGTGCTGTCCCCGGGCAGCTGGCGCATGACGGCCTGCCAGGTGCTGAGCATCAGCCACAGAATCTCGGCCGACCGATCGGCCTGGATCTGGGCCTGGAAGCCGCGCTCGTAGATCGTCCGGCGGGCCGGGTGGATCAGCTCGTCGTCCGGGGTCTGGCCGGCCCGGTAGGCGGCGGACCAATCGGTGAGCAGGATCTGGGCCTGGGCCTGGTCCAGCTCGGCGCCGCCGAACAGTTCCAGGAAGCCGTCGTACAGGTCGGCGCGGCCGAGCCGGCGCGCGGCGGCCTCCAGCTTCATCACCAGCCGGCGGCCGGCGGCCGGGAAGCCGGTCAGGCTGATGGCGGCGTTGGCCGTGCACAGCAGGCCCTGGCTGAAATCGGCCAGGGTGACCGGGGCGGTCGGCTCCTGGCCGGGCAGCAGCCCGACGTGCAGGGCCTGGCGGGCCAGCGCCAGGAAGGCCCGCGCCCGCGCCGCCACAAAATCCGGCCGGTGGAACTGGCCGCGCGCGCTGGACTGCGCCAGCTCAAAGAAGTGGGTGGGGTCCAGCAGGAAGACGGGCTCGCACAGCTCGGGGCCGCGCCAGGGGTGCACGCGCAGGCCTTTGGGGTTGGCATACTCGGCCCGGGCGCGGTACTGGATATCCAGGACCACCTGGTCCGTCAGCCGCACGATCTCGCGGCGCAGCGGCTCGGCGCTGTCGATCAGGATCAGGTCCACGTCGGTGGCCTCGCCCAGCAGCGGCTCATTGGCCGCGATCGAGCCGGTGAGGTAGGCCGAGATCAAGCTGGGACGGGCGGCCACGCGCTGGGCGGCGGTGTCGCGGGCGATCTTAAGCAGCGTGGGGCGGTCGATGGTCTGGGTCACGCGCGGCAGTCCAGGGCGGGAGGGGTGGACGTCATTCGGCGGGCTCCAGCGGCAGCGAGGGCTGATACTCCAGCCCCAGGGCGGTGTGCAGGCGCTCGACGACCAGGCGCAGGTCGTCCGGGTTGGCGACGAAATCCAGGTCGGCGGCCTCGATGGTCAGCGCCGGCGTCTCCGCGTAGGCGGCGAAAAACTCATCATAGGCCTCGCCCAGCTGGTGGATGTAGGCGCGCTCCATATTGGCCTCGTAGGACCGGCCGCGCTTGGCGATGCGGCGCATCAGCTCGTCGGTGGGGCAGCGCAGGTAGACCAGCAGCTGCGGGCGGACGATCTTCTCGGCCAGGGCGTCGTGCAGCCGGCGGTACAGCTCCAGCTCGTCGCCCTGGACGTTGATGCGGGCGAAGAGCGCGTCTTTGGCGAAGGTGTAATCGGCGATGACGGCGCCGTGCTGCTCCAGCTGCAGGGGCACGTCGCGCTGCTGGCGGTAGCGCGAGAGCAGGAAGAACAACTGGGTCTGCAGGGCGTAGCGCGCCCGGTCGCCATAGAAGTCCGAGAGGAAGGGGTTCTCCTCAAAGACCTCCAGCAGCAGGCCGGCGTTAAACACGGGCTGCAACAGGCGCGCCAAGGAGGTCTTGCCGACGCCGATGACGCCTTCGATGGCGATGTACATTGAAAGCTGGGCTCCGAGTTCAGGGGGAAAGTATAGCCGGAGAGGGGGCGGGGGGGCAAGAGCTTGCTATGAGGCGGTGACGCGGAGGGCAAGGCCGGCGATGGGCGCGGAGGCGTGTGCTAGAATCTTCGCGTCATGGACCTGCTGGCCGACCTCAATCCACAACAACAACAAGCCGTCACCGCCCCGCCCGGCCCCACGCTGGTGCTGGCCGGCCCCGGCTCCGGCAAGACGCGCGTGCTCACCCAGCGCATCGCCTATCTGATCAACCACCTGGGCGTGGCCCCCTACCGCATCCTGGCCGTCACCTTCACCAACAAGGCCGCGCACGAGATGAAGGCGCGCGTCCAGCGCAGCCTGGGCGAGGACCTGCGCGGGCTGACCATCGGCACCTTCCACGCCATCTGCGCGCGCTGGCTGCGGCGCGAGGCCCAGCTCCTGCCGGTGACCAACGACTACGTCATTTTCGACACCAGCGACCAAGAGGCGCTGGTGAAGCAGGTGATCCAGGAGATGAACCTGGACGAGAAGAAGTTTCGGCCGGGCGCCCAGCTGGCCAAGATCAGCGCCGCCAAGAACGAGCTGATCGGCCCGGACGAGTATCCGGCCGGCACCTACGCGGCCGAGATCACCAAGCGCCTGTACCAGCGTTACCAGGCCCTGCTGATCGCCAACAACGCGCTGGATTTCGACGACCTGCTGATCTACGTGGTGCGCCTGTTCCGCGAGCACCCGGAGGTGCTGGCCAAGTACCAGCGCGCCTTCGACCACGTGCTGGTGGACGAATTCCAGGACACCAACACCGTGCAATACGCGCTGCTGCGCGAGCTGACCACGGCCAAGCGCAACCTGTACGCCGTCGGAGATCCGGATCAGAGCGTTTACCGCTGGCGCGGGGCCGATTACCGCAACGTGCGCAAATTCCAGGAGGACTACCGCGACCACCAGCTGATCCTGCTGGAGCAGAACTACCGCTCCACCCAGCTGATCCTGGACGCGGCCATGGCCGTGATCGACAAACATCCCGGCCGGACCCGCAAGCAGCTCTTCACCGAGCGGCAGGGCGGCGTGCGCCTCACCGTGCACGAAGCCTACGACGAGCGCGACGAGGCCCGCTTCGTGGTGGACACGATCTTCGAATTGGTGGACCAGGGCGCCTACAAGCGCGGCGACTTCGCCGTGATGTACCGCACCAACGCCCAATCGCGGGCGGTGGAGGAAGCCTTCATCCACGCCCGCCTGCCCTACAAGCTGGTGGGCGCCCAGCGCTTCTACGGCCGCAAAGAAGTGAAAGACCTGCTGGCCTATCTGCGCCTGGTGCACAACCCGGCCGATTCGGTCAGCCTGCTGCGGGTGCTCAACACCCCGCCGAGGGGCATCGGGGCCAAGACGCTCGAACTGCTGCAGGAGACGGCCCGCGCCGCCAACCTGACGCCGGCCGAGGTCATCCGCGACCTGGGCGAGAGCGGCCCCAAATCGCTGTTCGCGCCCAAGTTCGGGGCCAAGGCCGCGGCCGCGCTGGCCAACTTCGGCCTGATGTTCCAGCACTGGACCAGCGCGCGCGGCGAGCTGACCGTGCTGCAGCTGTTCGATACCATCGTGGAGCGCATCAGCTACCGGGGCTACCTGATCGACGGCACCGAGGACGGCGAGGAGCGCTGGGAAAACGTGCTGGAACTGCGCGGCACGGCCGCCGGCCGGCCGGACCAGAGCCTGGCCGAGTTCCTGCAAGACGTGGCCCTGATGTCCGACCAGGACACCCTGGCCGGCGAGGAGGGCAAGGGCGTCATCCTGCTCACCCTGCACGCCGCCAAAGGCCTAGAGTTCCCGGTGGTCTTCATCCTCGGCCTGGACGAGGGCGTGCTGCCGCACCAGCGCTCCTTCGACGACCCGGAGGCCATGCACGAGGAGCGCCGGCTGATGTACGTGGGCATGACGCGCGCCAAGGACCGCCTGTACCTGCTGCGCGCTTTCCGGCGCTCAACCTACGGCGACTCGTCGGTCAGCGACGCCTCGCGCTTCCTGAACGACATCCCCGACGGCCTGCTGGCCGGCCAGAAGCCGTCCAAGGGCCAGCGCGCCCAGGCCAGCTACCGGCAGATGACGTCTTGGGAGCCGCCGGCCCAGGCCCCCAGCCGCGGGCGGGCCGTCAACCTGAGCGGCGACCCGCGCGGCGCCGGCCCGCGAACCCCGGAGCCTAATCGGCCAGCGCCGCGGCCGGAGCCCACCAACCGGACTGGGCAGCGCCTGAGCCACGCCAGCTACGGCGAGGGCGTGGTCATCGACAGCAAGGGCGCCGGCGCCGACGAGGAGGTGACGGTCGCCTTTGCGGGCATGGGCGTCAAGCGCCTGTTGGCCAGCCTGGCCAATCTGCAATTGCTCAAAGGCTGACCGTGGACGTCAACGTCTATTACCGCCGGCTGGATCCCGAACGCGGCACCTCGATCTACACCGAGGGCCTGGTGGACGACGACGGCCGGCGGCTGAAGACCCAGGCCGTCATCCCGGCCGAATACCGGGCGCGCGTCTCCGGCGGACTGTGGCGCGCCGACCTGCTGCCCCGCTCCCAGACGCTGACCTCCATCCGCAAGCATTACTTCTACGCCGAAAACTTCGACGTGCTGATCTTCTACGATCAACACGAGGCCCTGGCCGGCTATTACAGCGACATCACCACGCCGCTCACCCGCGTGGGCGCGGACTATCACCTGACCGACCTGTTCCTGGACGTCTGGATCACGCCGGCCGGCGCCTTTCACGAGCTGGATTGGGACGAGTTTGAGGCCGCCCAGCGCGCCGGCCACTTGAGCGCCGACCTGGCCGAGACCGCGCGCGCGGCGCTGGGCCGGGTGCGGGCCGAGTTCCAGGCCGGCCGCTTCCCGTCCGCTTATCTGGATTGAAGCCGGCCCACCGGCCGCTGGCTGCCGCGCTTCGCCGCCATGCCAAACCCGTTTGACCTGCTGGGGGTCTCCCCCGACGCCACGACCGAGGCGATCCGCCAGGCTTACCGCCGGCGCGCGGCCCAGGTCCACCCGGACCGGCAGCCGCCGGAGCAGAAGGAGTGGGCGGCCGAGCAGATGCGCCAGCTCAACGCCGCCCGCGATTTCCTGCTGGATCCCCGCCGGCGGGCCGCTTTCCAGGCCCGCACCGTGGACCCGGCCGCGGTCTACGCCGAATACCGCCGCCGGCGGCAGGCCGCGCGCCGCGCCCGGCAGCGCCTGGCCCTCAGTTTCCTGGGGTTCATGACCCTGCTGCTGTGCGCGCTGACCGTGGTCGCCCCGCAGTGGCTGATGCTGCTCGGCCAGGTGCTGGTCTGGCTGAGCACCCTGCTGGTCTATCTCGTCATGCCCCTGGCGGTGGCGGCGCTGCTGGCCTTCGTCGCCATGTCGCTGCGGAACCTCTGATGCGGATCGCCCTCAACGGCTGGTTTCTGGCTCACAGCCCCCACACCGGCACCGGCCAGTATGTGCGCGCCCTGCTGGACCACCTGCCCCGCGTCGCGCCCCAGCACGAAGTGATAGCCGTCGTCCCGGACCACGGCCCGCAGCCGGCCGAGGCGGCCGGCGTCCGCTTTCACCGCGTGCGCTGCGGCGCCGGCGACCTGGCCAAGGTCTGGTTCGAGCAGCGCCTGTTCCCGGAGGCCTGCCGCACGCTGGAGGCTGACCTGGCGCACGTGCCGCACTGGGCGCCGCCGCTGGCCTCCCCCGTGCCGGTGGTGGTGACCGTGCACGACGTCATCCCCCTGCGCCTGCCGGAATACCGGGGCGGCGCGCGGGCGCGGCTGTACACGGCGCTGGTGGCCGGCGCCACGCCGGGCGCGGCCCTGGTGCTGGCCGATTCCGAGGCCTCGCGCGCCGACATCATCCAGCGGCTGGGCGTGCCGGCGGAGCGCGTGCGGACCATCTCTCTGGCGGCCGGCCCGCACTACACCCCTCAGCCGGAACCCACCGACGAGGCCGCCCGCGCCCGGTACAACCTGCCGGAGGGCTACCTCCTCTACCTGGGCGGCTTCGACGCGCGCAAGAACGTGCGCGCCCTGCTAAGCGCCTGGACCTGGGCGGCCGACGCCATCGGCGAGCAGTATCCGCTGGTGCTGGGCGGCGCCCTGCCCACGCCGGACGGCCGGCTGTTCGAGGATTACCGCGCCCTGGCCGCCCAGTTCGAGATCGCGGACAGCGTGCGCTTCATCGGCGCGGTGGCCGAGGCCGATAAGCCGGCCCTTTACCGGGGCGCGGCCGCCTTCGTCTACCCCTCCCGCTACGAGGGCTTCGGCCTGCCGCCGCTGGAGGCCATGGCCTGCGGCGTGCCCGTGCTCACCACCGCCGCCGGCTCGCTCAGCGAAGTGGTGGGCGACGCGGCCTTCCTGATCGACCCGGAGGACACGCGCCGCTTCGGGGCCGGCCTGATCACGTGCGTGGTGGAGCCCAGCGTCGCCGACGACCTGCGGGCGCGCGGCCTGGAACGGGCCAAGCTGTTCTCCTGGGAGCGCACCGCCCGCGCGACAGCGGCGGCTTATGAACATGCCGTCCAGTCACACCGCTGACGGGGCCCAGGCCCACGGCCGGCCCCGCCGGCCTTGGCCCGCGGCCTTGAACCCTTGGGATCTGGGCGTGGCCCTGGCCGGCCTGTTGGCCTACACGCTCACCCTCGCCCCCGGCCTCCTGCCCGCCGACAGCGGCGAATACCAGGCGACGGGCGCGCTGCTGGGCGTGGCCCATCCGCCCGGCTTCGCGCTCTACACCCTGCTGAGCTGGCTGATCGCGCGCCTGCCGGTCGTGGCGCCGGCCCTGGCCATCAACTGGCTCTCGGCCCTGCTGGCGGCCGGCACCCTGCTGTTGACGAGCCGGGCCATCCGGACCTGGACGGGCTCGGCCGGCGCCGGCCTGGCCGGGGCCGGGATGCTGGGGACGGCGGCCACGTTTTGGGCGCAGGCGACGACCGCCAACGTGCGCATGTTCACGGCCTTCGCCGTGGCGCTGGCGCTGGCGGCCCTGGCCGATTACGAGCGCGCGGTGCGCGCCGGGCGGCCGGCGGGGGCCAGCCTGGCATGGCTGGCGGGGGCGCTGGGGCTGGCGGTCTCACACCACGGGTCCACGGTCTTTCTGGCCGCGGCCCTGGGCCTGTACGCCCTGGCGCTGGACGGGCGCGTCCTGCGCCGGCCCTTCCCAACCCTGGTGTGGCCGCTGGTGTGGGGCCTGGCGCCCTTCCTGTTCTGGCTGTACTTCCCGCTGCGCGCCGGCGCCTTCGGCTCGCCGCCCAATGCCCGCACCTGGGAGGGTTTTCTTGATCAGATCCTGGCGCGCGGCTGGGCCGGCGATATGCTGGCCTTCGCCACGCCCGCGGCCCTGCCGGACCGCCTGCGCGTTTTGGGCGTCCTGCTTACCTTCCAATGGAACTGGG
>JAEURL010000239.1 GCA_016789165.1 Anaerolineales bacterium
CCACGGCCTCCCAACTGAGGCCGTACTGCCGGCCGATGGCGGCCAGGCCCTCGCCGGGCTGCACGGTGTGCGCCCGCGCGCAGCCGCCCGCCGCTGTGGCGGCGGGCCGGGCGGCCTCGCCCGGGGGCGGCGGGGCGGCGGCGGCCGGGGCCGGCGGCGTGGGCGTGTTGAGCGAGTCAAACAGGATCAAGGTCAGCCGGTCCAGCAGCGGCTGGATATTGGCCGGGTCGGCGTCCAGGATCAGGAACTGGTAGCGCGCGCCGTCCAGATGGACGGGCTCGGGGTAGCGGATGATGGCCTCCGCCAGCGGCAGGCTATTGGCGGTCAGCGGCTGATCGGCCGACGGGCGGATCAGGCAGGCCGGCTGCCCGCTGACCGTGATCGCCGTCACCTCCGGCGCGGAGCCGAATGGCTGGAGCGTGTGGTAGGCCTGCGCGGCGCAGGCCGCTTCCAGGGTGATCTGGCCGCCGTCGTCACCCAGCATCGTCAGCCCGACAAAGCCGTCGGCGCCCTGAAAGCCGGGGCCGGCCTCCAGCGCCTGCCACTGGCCAGGCACCCACAAGCTGACGTGGTAGCGGTCGTTCAAATACTCGCGCCACTCCGGCAGCGGCGTATCCGCGATGGGCAGGGCGGTGGGAAAAGGCGAAGCGGTGACGGTCGGCGGCGGGGCGGTGTCGGTGGCGGGCGTGTCAGCGGCGGCGGCGCAGGCGCTCACAAGCAGCGCCGCCAACGCCAGGGCCAAAGCGCGGCTGGGCATGGTGGCAGTCTTCCCGAGTTGGTTGGACGGTCTGAAGAATGGCTGCCGCCATTGTCGTTCCGCTTGCGCAAAAAGACAAACCCGGCCGGCGCACCAGAGTCCGTGACCGGGAGTAAAATCACCTTAGCCTCACACCCATCCAGCGCATGACTCTCTGGCTGACCATCCTAGGCATGGGCCTCGTCACCTATGCCATCCGTCTGTTCCCGATCCTGGCCCTGGAGCGCCGGCCCCTGCCGCCGCGCCTGCGCCAGGCCTTGCGCTTCGTGCCGCCGGCCGTGCTCTCGGCCATCGTCTTCCCGGAACTGCTGCGCCCCGGCGGCGGCTGGAATCTCTCGCTCGGCAACGACCGGCTGCTGGCCGGCCTGTTGGCCATCGCCGTGGCCTGGTTTTCGAAGAACATCCTGCTCACCATCGCCGCCGGCATGGCCGCGCTCTGGCTGCTGCAAATCTTCTGAGGCCCCGGCCTCAGCCCGCTCCGCCCGGAGGTCCGCATGCACCTAGACGTCGCCTTCATGACCACCGCCCTGCGCCAGATCGCGCCCCTGGCCCAGGCCGCCGAGGCGCTGGGCTTCGGCGCCGCGTGGACGTCGGAGACCCAGCATGATCCCTTCCTGCCTCTGGCGCTGATCGCCGAGCACACGCAGCGCCTCCAGCTCGGCACCGCCGTGGCCATCGGCTTCGCGCGCAGCCCGATGACCCTGGCCCACACCGCCTGGGATCTGGCCGCGCAATCCAACGGGCGCTTCATCCTGGGCCTGGGCACGCAGGTCAAGCCGCACATCGAGCGGCGCTTTGGTATGCCCTGGCCGGAAAGCCCGGTAAACAAATTGCGCGAGCTGGTGCTGGCGCTGCGCGCCATCTGGCAGACCTGGCAGACCGGCGCCAAGCTTAACGTGCGCGGCGAGTATTTCAAGCTGACGCTGATGACGCCCTTCTTCAGCCCCGGCCCCATCGCGCACCCGCACATCCCGATCTACATCGCCGGCGTCAACACCGGGCTGGCGCGCCTGGGCGGCGAAGTGTGCGACGGCTTCCACGTCCATCCCTTCCACACCGCCGATTACCTGCGCGCGGTCCTGCGGCCGGCCCTGGCCGAGGGCGCGGCCAAAGCCGGGCGCGCGGCCGAGCAGATCGCCGTAGCCGCCTCGGTCTTCACCTACGCCTCCCCGGCCGAGCGCGACGCCGCCCGCGGCCAGGTCGCCTTCTACGCCTCCACGCCCACGTACCGGCCGGTGCTGGAACACCACGGCTGGGGCGAGGTCGGCGAGCGCCTCTCGGCCCTGGCCGCGCAGGGGGCGTGGGGCGAGATGCCCAAGCTGATCAGCGACGCCATGTTGGACGAGTTTGCCCTGGCGGGCGCGCCGGCTGAGCTGGCCGGGCCGCTGCGGGCCCGCTACGCCGGCCTGGTGGACCGCGTGACCCTGTACCAGCCCTTCCTGCCGGGCGCGCAGGACTCCGGCTGGCAGACGCTGGCGCGCGAGCTGGCGTAGCCGCCAGACCGCCGCTCCATTTCACTCCGGGAGGCCTCATGCAATACGATCTGGTCTTTGAAGGCGGCGGCGCGAAGGGCATGGTCTTTGTCGGGGCCATGCAGGTCTTTGAGGCCGAGGGCCACACCCCCGGCCGGCTGCTGGGCACCTCGGCCGGGGCCATCACGGCCGCGCTGCTGGCCGCCGGCTACTCCTCGGCCGAAATGCTGACCGCGCTGGCCGAGCGCGAGGGCGACCATTCCGTCTTCGCCAGCTTCATGGGCATGCCGGCGGCCGTGGACAAAGCCGGGCTCCAGGCCAGCGCCATGCGCCAGCTGCTGCGCCAGCTCAACCTGCCGTTTGTGCCGGACCGCTTCGAGGACAAGCTGGACGATTGGCTGACCGAGTGGCTGGCCGGCCAGTCCGGTCTGCGGCACGTCTTCTCCTTCATCGAGCGCGGCGGCTGGTATTCGGCCGACAATTTCCTCACCTGGCTGCGCCGGCGCCTGGACACAGGCGCCTTCCGGGGCGGGCCGCGCGCCTTCAGCGCGCTGACGCTGGCCCAGTATCACGCCGCCACCGGCGCGGACCTGACCCTGATCGCCTCGGACGTCACCGGCGGGGCCATGCTGGTGCTCAACCACCAGACCGCGCCGGACCTGCCCGTGGTCTGGGCGGTGCGCATGTCCATGAGCATTCCGCTGCTGTGGCAGGAGGTGATCTGGCAGCCGGAGTGGGGGGCCTACCGGGGGCGGCCGCTGGCCGGCCACGCCATCGTGGACGGCGGCCTGCTCTCCAACTTCCCGCTGGAGCTGCTGGTCTCGGACGACCCGCAGGTGATGGCCGTGATGGGGCCGAAGACGGCCAGCGCCGCCATCGGCCTGCTGATCGACGAATCGCTGGCGGTGCCGGGCGCGGATCCGGAGGCCGCGCCAGCCGCCGCCAAACCCGGCATGGGCGAGCTGCAGACCGTGCGGCGGTTGAGCCAGCTGCTCAACACCGCCCTGAGCGCGCGCGACAAGATGGTGATCGAGGCCTTCGAGAAACTGGTGGTGCGCCTGCCGGCCAAGGGCTACGGCACCACCGAGTTCGAGATGAGCGAGGCCCGCCGCGAGCGGCTGGTGGAGGCCGGCCGCGCCACGATGACGGCCTACCTGG
>JAEURL010000266.1 GCA_016789165.1 Anaerolineales bacterium
GAGATCAACCGCCCGAGAGCATGGGCACAATATAGATTTCGTCGCCGTCGTGGAGCGCGGCCGCCAGGCCGCCGCGAAAATGGACCGCCTCCTGATTGACGAAGACGTGCAGGCTGCCGTGCAACTGGCCCTGAGCGTCAAACAGTCGGGCGCGCAGGGCCGGGCAGCGCGCCGCCAGGACGCGCAGCGCGGCCTCTACGCTGGGGGCCTCCACGGTGATTTGAGCCGTCCCCGTCAGCGGCTGCCATAGATTGGGGATCCGGATCGTGACCATCGGCCCGCCCCTTTCCCGCGCTCGCCGCGGCCAGACCTTAAAGCTCGAACGGGGCGTTATGCATGATCTGCATAACGCCCCGTTCTGGAGGCAGCCTGACAACCCACGCGTCACTCAATCGGGTTGTGCGCCATCCGTTGAGCTTGGGCCAATTGTTTGTTGGATCGTTCATCGACGCAGTCAGAGACAGACGACGCGTCGGCGCTAGTGCGCGGCGTGATACCGTCACTGTCATCCCGGCCGGCCGCCGTTTGACAGTGATCTTTGTCATTCTCCAACGATGACGCTTCGGCACAGAGACGGGGCGGCCGCGCCCCGGCATCGTCGCCGCAGCCGCGGCATTCGCCGTTATTCTGTGTCAGATGTCCGATTTTGGGCGACCGATGGTTGTCAGAGGCCCGTCAAGCAGGCCGGCCGAATGAGCGTAGGGTGAGAGACGCCTGTGGAGGGCGCTATGCTCACCCAATTGTGGGGGTTCCTGACTGCCTGGTACAACCTGCCGTTCACGGCCTTGCTGGCGCTGGGCCTGGGCTTGGCCGGCGCGCAGTGGCTGGGGCTGGCCGAGGACGCCGACGACGAAGTCGACGCCGAGGCTGATCTGGCGGCCGACGCGGACGTGGACGTTGACGGCGCGCCGGAGGCCGACCTGGACGAGCCGCCGGCCTGGGCCGGCCTGGCGCATCTCGGTGTGGGCAAAGCCCCGCTGTTGGTCATCGGCGTGTTGTTCTTCAGCTTGAGCGGCGGCCTCGGCTGGCTGCTCAACAGCCTGGTCCTCAACGTCTTCAGCCATTACCCAAGCCTGGCCGTGCTCGGCACGCTGCCCCTGGCCCTGCTGGCCGGCGCCGGGCTGACGGCCCAGGCCGCCCGCCTGATCGGCCGCGCCCTGCCCCCCATCAGCACCACCGCCAGCCGCTCGCCGGCCCTGGTCGGCCAGACCGGCCGCGTCATCAGCCCGCTGGTGGACGGCCGCTATGGGCTGGTTCATCTCCGCAACCCCGGCGGCACGCTGATCAGCGTGTTCGCGGTCACCGACCACGCCGACCCCATCCGGCGCGGCGAGACCGTGGTGCTGGCCGCCTACGACGCCCAGCACCGCCGCTACCTCGTCACCCGCGCCGGCCTCCCCGAGCTCAGTCCGCCGTGAGGCGGGCCTCCCTGCGGCCCTAGCTGAACTCAACCGATTCCTCGGCTGCGCCGGCCGGCCCTGTGCTGGCCCGCGGCCGGTCAGCCCGCGCGCCTCGCCGGCTGCGCGGAGGAGCCTTGCCATGCCTACCGTCCTGATCTTCACCCTCGTCTTCGGCCTGATCGCGCTGCTGGTGCTGGTGGTCCTGCTGCGCTCGATCATGCGCGCCTACGTCAAAACGCCGGCCAACCGCGCCTTCGTGCGCACCGGCGGCCTGGCCCGCCGGCCCAACACCCCGCCCAAGGTGGTGATGAACGGCGGCGCCTGGGTCTTCAAGACCCTGCACGAGATCACGTGGGTGGACCTGGGCACGATGGCCATCGAGGTGGAGCGCACCGACAACACCGCCTTGCTGACCAAGGACCCGCAGTACGCCGATATCCGCGCCATCTTCTACGTCAAGGTCAACCCGACCGTGGAGGGCATCACCGACGCGGCCCGCACCATCGGCGGCAAGGCCGTGGACGCCAACTCGGTCAAGCAGCTGGTGGACGCCAAGCTGGACGGCGCCTTGCGCGACGTGGCCGCCTCCTTCACGCTGATGAGCCTGCACCAGGAGCGCGAGAAATTCATCCAGGAGGTGCAGAGCCGGTTGAAGACCGACCTGGAGGAGAACGGCCTGATCCTGGAATCGGTCTCGATCCTGACCTTGCGCGCGGCGCGCCAGGGCTCGTTCGGCACCGACGACGTCTTCGGCGCCCAGGTGGCGCGCGCCAACGCCGAGGTCATTCAGCAGGCCCAGCGCGAGCGCAACGACATTGAGCGCCGCACCGAGATCGAGATCAAGCAGCGCGACATCGCCACCGCCAAACAGCGCCTGGACCTGGACCGCGAGCTGGCGCTGGCCGCGGCGGCCCAGGAGCGCGAGGTGCGCACCAGCCAGGCGGCCGAGAAAGCCGAGGCCGATCAGCGCGTTTTCGTGGAGTCCCAGAAGACCGAGATGGCGCGCGTGGCCAAGGAGCGGGCCGTGGCCCTGGCCGAGCTGGAGCGTGATCAGCAGATCGCGATTGAGAACGAGCACAAGCAGCGCGAGGTGGCCGGCGCCGCCGTGGCCCGCCAGCAGTCCGTGGAGCTGGCCGAGCAGGGCCGGCAGATCGCGGTGCTGCAGGAGCAGCGCAAGCGCGAGGACGCCGAGCGGGAACGGCTGCTGATCGCCGCGCAGCGCGAGGAGGCCGCCCAGGCCGTCAAGACGGTGGAGGCCACCCAGGCCGCCCAGCGCGAGGCCCGCATCAAGGTGATCGAGGCCGACCGCGAGGCCCAGCAGCTGCTGATCGGCCAGAAGAACCGCATTGAGCTGGCCGCCCTGCAGAAGCAGCGCGAGGCCGAGGCCCAGGCCCGCGCCCTCAAGGAGGTGGCGGCGGCCGAGGCCGAGGCGGCCCTCAAGCAGGCCGAGACCCTGCGCACCCAGGCCCAGGCGGAGGTGGAGGCCGAGAAGCTGCGCGCCGAAGCCGCCCGGGCCAAGGCCTCGGCGGCCGGCCTGGCGGAGGCCGCGGTGCTGGCCGCCAAAGCCGACTCCGCCATGCGCGAGGCGGAGGCCGTGCGCGCCCGCGGTCTGGCCGAGGCCGAAAGCCAGAAGGCCAAGGCCGAGGCCCTGGCCGCCTACGACGGCGTGGCACAGCGCGTGGAGCTGGTGAAGCTGCAACTGGAGGCCCAGATCCAGATCGAGATCGCCAAGGCCCAGGCGCTGGGCACGGCGCTCGGCTCCATGAACCTGAAGCTGATCGGCGACCCGCAGGCGGCGGCCACGCTGCTCAAGCTGGTGACGCTGGCGGACGGCGCGGGCGAGGTGCTCCAGGCGGCGCCGGCCGCCGTGCGCGAGCTGAGCCAGCAGGTGGTGAACAAGCTGACCGGCAGCCAGGGCGACGCGCTGCTCAAGACGCCGGCTCCGGCGGCCGACGCGGCGGCGCTGGTGCCGCAGCTGCTCCAGCTGGTGGAGCGCTACCTGGACGTGAACGCGCTGGCCGGCCAGAGCCTGGGCCAGGTGTTGACCACCCTGGGCGAGAAGGCGGCCGAGGCCGACCGGCCGGCGGTGGCGCAGGCGCGCGCCGCTCTGCAGGCGCTGCCGTTCCTGGAGGGCCTGCCCTTTGAAGACCTGTATCTGCGCGCGGCCGCGCACTGACCAAGGAGCCGGCCATGACCTGGCTGCAACGCCTCACCACTCTGCTGCAGGCTCGCTGGCACGCTCTGCTGGACGAGGGCGACGAGGCCTTTGAGGCGGACGAACAGGCCTTCCTGGCCGAGGCGGAGGCGCACCTGACGGTCCTGCGCCAGGCCCTGGCCGAGGCCCGCGCCCAGGCCAAGCGCAGCGAGCTGGAACTGCGCGCCCTTGGCGCCGGCCCGGCCGCGGCGCGCGCGGGCCGGCGTCTGGCCGAAGCGCTGGCCCGCCAGCACCAAACGGACCTGGCCCTGGCCGACCGGCTGGCGGCGGAGGTGGCCGAGCTGGCGGCCCGGTTGGCCGAACTGCGCAGCCGCACGGCGGCGCTGGCCCAGCGCGAACAGCTCCGCCAGCTGCGGCGCGCCTGGCAGGGCGGGGCCTGGCGCGCCGCATTGGATGAGCACGAGGCGCGCCTGGCGCGGCGCGAGGACCGCCTGGCGGCGCAAGACGAATGGGAGCGTGATGACCATGACCCTGACGCGTGAGCAACGCCTGGCCCTGGAGGCCTGGCTGGCCTCGCCTCAGCCCGCGGCCCCGGCCGAGCCCGATCTGACCCGGACGGTGCTGAAGCTGCTGGAAGGCCGGGCCGAGTGGCTGGCGGCGGCCCGGCGCTGGACCGCCCGCGACCCGCTGGGCGCCCTGGCGCAATTCCTGGCGGCGGCGGCGCTGGCCTTCTATGCCGCCGAGAGAGGAGCCAATCCCAAGATCCGGACCTACGTGGACGCGTTCTACTACATCAGCACGTGCGCATC
>JAEURL010000418.1 GCA_016789165.1 Anaerolineales bacterium
CCGCCGGTCTGATACGGCGTGGCGCTGTTCAGGCCGGTGGCCTCGGACAGGAAGAAGACGCGCCCGTCCACGGCGCCCACCACCAGCACGCCGTCGGCGATGACGGGCTGGGCGCGGTGGGCCAGGGCCACGCCCAGGTCCCGCTTCCACTTGGGCGTGTACGAGAACGGCCCGCTGAAGGTGGTCAGGTTGCTGTTGTGCCCGGTGTGCTTGACGTCGCGCTGCAGCTGCGGCCAATCGCCGGCCGCCTGTTCGCCCTCCTGGGCGGCGGCCGGCGGCAGAAGGCCCTGCCAGGCGAAGGCCAGGGCTAGGCCCAGGACCACGCCCAGCGCCAGCAGGCGGCCGGGATGGCGGGGCAGCGAAAGAGTACCGACTCGCATAACAACCTCCGGCAAGAGTAACAACGGGTGGATAGAAAAAAAGCGGCCGGCGGCTCCGCCTACGGGCCGGCCCACACGGTAAACGACTGCGGCGCGGTCTGCGTCCCGTCCGAGGCCTGCACGGTGACGGCGGCCGCGCCGCCCGCCCCGGCCGGCGGCGTCCACTGGA
Source organism: Anaerolineales bacterium (assembly GCA_016789165.1). Lineage (GTDB taxonomy): Bacteria > Chloroflexota > Anaerolineae > Anaerolineales > UBA6663 > SpSt-583. Next base: position 550 of record JAEURL010000418.1, read on the forward strand.
TGAAGCCGGAGGCCGCGTCGATGGTCATGCCGGCCGGCGCCTCGGCCAAGCTGTACGTCACCGGGCCGCCGTTCGGGTCCTGGGCATCCGCGTTGTAGCGCCAGACGTAGCCGGGCGGCGCGAAGAGCGCGGCCGGCTGGGACGTGAACTGCGGCGCCAGGTCGGTTTCGGCCGGCGCCACCGTGAGCGTGAAGGTCTGCTCGACGGCCTGCGGCGCGCCGTGGGCGCTCTCGGCGCGCAGGGTCACGCTGTACTCGCCCGGCGCGGCCGGCGTCCCGGTCAGCAGCCCGCCGCTGAGCTGCAGCCCCGGCGGGCCCGCCACCAGGCTGTAGGTGAGGTGCGGCAGGGAATCGACCGCCTGCTCCGGCGCGTCCGAGTCGTAGGCCTGGGCCAGGTAGAAATAGGGCCGGCCGGCCACCGCCTGCGTGACCGGCTCGGTGACGAAGTACGGGGCGTCCGCGCCCGTGGTCTCGCGCGCCAGCGTGGGCAGGCGCGTCAGGCCGCGCACCGCCACCAGCTCGGCCGGCACCCAGACCTTCACCCGGCCGGCCTCGTTGCGCAGCGGCTGGGCGTTGCCGAACGAGTCCACCAGCCAGACCCGGTCGGCCGGGTCGGTCTCCAGCACCACTTCGCGGTCCTGCCCCGCGTCGCCGGTGTTGCGCCACAGGAAGACCAGATACTCCGCGCCGACGCGGTAGATGTACCCATCGGCGCCGGTATAGACGGTATCGGGGGTGGCCGCCTGCGCGGCCGGCAGATCCGTGTTGGGAATGCGCGTCAGCCCGCGCGCGCCGTACAGCAGGTCCGTGATCCCGCGGAAGTCCGCGACCTTGTGGTTGAGCTCGTCGTGCAGGTCCTCTTCCAGCGGCCCGGTCCAGTGCCGGTGCACGGCCCACTGGATCTCCCAGTTGGCGTTGTAGTGCATGGCGATGAACAAATCGGCGCCCAGGCAGGGCTCGGCCGGGTTGTAGTAGCCGGGCACCCAGGCCGCGCCCAGCCGCGCCTCCAGGCAGAAGGCGCGCACCATGTGCTTGTTGACCCCGCTGTGCAGGTCCGCATCCGGGCCGGTGGGAAAGCCGCTGAACATGTAGCCCGTGTACTCCGACGGCCCGCCGAACGTGGTGCCGTTGGCTTCGGTGTCCCAGAACGGGCGCGTCAGGCCGGCCGCGGCCAGCCGCGCCTGGTAGGCGGAGGGCGGCGCATTGCCGTTGCGCACCCGGACGGTGTTGTGCCCGCTGAGCACGTCCCAGAAACCCTGGTACTCGGGCTGGAGCAGCCGGTCCAGGTGCTGGTTGCCCTGCGCGCTGTAGAACTCGCCGGCGATGATCTGGACGCCGGGGTCCACGGCCTTGAGGGTCTGGGACATGCGCTGCAGCACGCCCACGTACTCTTCCGGCGAGAACTTGCTGTAGCCGCCGCCCTCCACTTCGTTGCCGATAGTCCAGTAGCGGATCTTCCCGGCGTAGTAGGTCTGGATCTTGCGCAGGCCGGCGTAGAACGGCCCGTCCGGGTTCTCGGGCTCGGCGATGTCGGTGTAGTGGTTGACCAGCTTGAAGATCGGGCGCAGCCCCAGCTCATGGGCCCGGTTGAGGAAGGCCTCGAAGCCGGGGCTGATGCGGCCGGCGTCCGGGTCGCTGCTGCGGCCGATGTCGTTGATGTTGTGCGCCTGGGCCCAGTCAAAGTAGAAGCGGCTGCTGATCGGGAAATCGAAGTGGAACCAGCGCAGGCCGATCCGGTAGAACTCGTCGGCCATGGCCGCGCCCTGGTCGATCTTGTCCACCGACGTGATCAGGCCGAAGGGCCAGGTGAGCGGGTCCGCCACCTGCGGCGGGGGGTCCACCAGCAGCACCCGCTGCGGCGGCAGATCGGCGTAGGTGAGCAGATACAGGCCTTTGCGCGTCAGGCCGGTGGTGGGGAAGACGGCCAGGCGGCCGGCCTCGCCCGCGTCATAGACCGCGCCCGTCCCCGGATAGGTCTCGCCGGGCAGGGACTCGCGGTCCCCCTGGAGCCAGGCCAAGGTATACGTCAGGCTGCCCGTGGGGACCGTGACCGGCATCAGGAGGGGGTCGCCCAGGAAGTAGACGCCCCCGGTGGCGAGCGGCGGCAGGACCGTCGGCAGGGCCGGCAGCGGGCCGGCGGCCGGCGCCGGGGCCGGGGCGGAGGCGGTGGCCGCGGCGGCCGGCTGGGACGTCGGCGCGGGGCCAGCGGCCGATGTGGCCGTGGCCGCCGGCGCGGCCGGCGTCAGAGCCTGGACGGGCGGCGCGGTGGGACTGGCCGGCGCGGCCTGGCCGCAGGCGGCGGCCAGGAACAGCCCGGCCGCCAGATAGCGAACATTGCGGCGGAGCGCGCCAAAGCGGGCCCCGCGGAGGTTGGGCGGCATGGATTTCTCCAGACGAGCACTGGTCTATTGATTATGCCGGCCGGCCCGCCCGCCCACGATAAGACATTGGGGCCATTGACAGCTCAGGGCACCGGAAAGGTCCCCAGCTTCACGGCCGTATCGGTGGCCAGGTTGGTGATGGTCAGGGTGACGGCGCCGCGGGCGTCGGCGACGGCCGTGGTCTGGCGCTGGACGCCGGCGGTGCAGGCGCCCGGCGCCTGGCCGGAGCAGGTCTCCCACCAGGCCACCGGCACCGTCGCGCCGGGCAGGAAGCCGGTTACGGTGATGGTGCCGCTGACCGGCGCGATGGCGCGGTGGGTGACCGTGTTGCGCCAGGTGTGATTGGCGTTGTCGATCCACAGGTAGGCGCGCCGGCCGGCCGGGTCTTTCTGGCCGAGGGCGCGCAGGCCGGCGCCGCTGACCACGGGCGCGGCGTCCACAAACGCGCCGGAGTTGAACGGGATGCCGGCCATGAAGGCGCTGAAGCGCCGATAAACCGGGTACAGGCGGTTGGCCGTGATCTCGTCCGTGTACCAGTAGATGTCGGTCAGGCCGCCGGGGCCGGCCTGGGCGAACAGGAATTTGTGCAGCCAGACGCCGTTCAGGTCGCCCAGCAGGGCCGGGTCCGACTCCTGGCCGCCCGAGCCGAGCACCGTCAGGGCCGCCTCGCCGCGCACGATGGGCTTGCCGGGGCTGCGCGCCCAGGCGTTCAGGCTGTGCTCGAGGTGGAAGAGGGCCGAGTCGTCCAGCATGGCCGACAGGTAGCAATTCTGGTTGCTGCCGCAGCGCGCGCGCACGGCCGGATCGCGGATATCGTCCGGGGCGTTCAGCCAGGTGGTATCGGAATAGGCGTGAAAGTCGGCGTAATCGACGTTCGGGTAGGCGGCGTTGGCCCAGAAGGTCTCGTTCGGGAAGGAGTGCCAGAACGAGGTGGTGACCAGGTGGCGGTTCGGGTCGTAGGTGTGGATGGAGCGCCCGAACGCCTCGGCCGCCTGGTAGTGGTAGACGTCGAATGGGTCGCCCTCGTTGAGCAGCTCCCACGAATGCACGGCCGTGGAATAGCCCCAGCGGGCGGACAGGTAGCGCCAATAGTATTCCTGCAGCCGGCGGCTCTTGGTGGGCCGGCTCCCATCCAGGGGATCGATCGCGTAGAAGTTGTCATCGCTGGGGTCGGCGGCCACGGTGCCATCCGGCTGGATGTAGCTCAGGATGCCGTCCTGCTTCTCGGAGGCCACCAGCTTGAGGAAGACGCCGCGCTCGGCGGCCCGGTCCAGGATGGTGTCCCAGCGCCAGGCGGCGGCCGGGTCCATATAGAGGTGGTAGTTCATGTCCCCGCGCACCAGGAGGTTCGGGCCGCCCGGCGCCGCCGTCACGCGCACTTCGTCGATGTAGGCGGTGCCGCCGGTCACGTTCTCCAGCGCCAGGGTGAAGAAGTCGCTGGTCCCCAGCACCACGTCTTCCGGCAGGGTGAAGGTGGCCGTGTACTCGGTCCAATCGCGCGTGCCGCTCCAATAGGGCGAGAGCGAGCGCAGGCCGTTGGCGGGGTTGCCGCAGATCCCTTTCGGCCAGGCGCCGAGCTTGGCGGCCAGGCCAAAAGGCTGGCCGGCCACGCGCGGGCCGGTCACGCCCTCCAGCCGGGCGCGGATCAGCAGTTGATAAGTGACCCCGCCCTTGAGCGCGGCCTTGGCGCCCTCGCCAAAGCCCTCAAAAATGCAGGGCGAATCGCCAGCGCCCACGATGCGGGCGGAGACGTCCTTGCCCGGCGCGGCCGGCGTGAAGACCAGGCTGGAGTTGGCCCAGGTATCCCAGAACCAGAAGCCCAGCCCGTAGACGCCGGTGGCGCCCAGCCAGGCGCGCAGCAGGGTGACGCCATTGGCCTGGAAGGTGTCAAACAGGGTTTCGACGCGCGTGTGGTCGGCGAAGGCGATCTGGTGGCCGAGACCCAGGAAGGGCGTGCCGTCCGAGAACTCGAAGTAGCGCGTGTCCGTCGGGCTGACACGCAGAAAGCCGTGCACACCGGACCGGGCGGCCGTGGCCGTGAAGCTGCCGCTGGCCGTCTCCACCCAGGCCGAACACGGAACGACGCCGGCCGGGCAGAGCGTGGCATCCTGGGCGCGCACCTTGTACCGCCACACGCCGGCCGCCGTGGGCGCGAAACGCACCCGCCAGCCCGGGGCGCCGGCCGGGTACAGGCCCTCCCCCTCGCCGATGGTCAGCCGCTCGTAGGCCTGGTAGCGGAAGGCCGGCACCCGCCGGGCCTGGGCCCAATCCGTGACGCCCGGCGGCAGGAACAGGCCTTCCACCGTGATCCCCACCCGGCCCGGCAGGCCGGGCGGCGGCGCCGGGTCATAGGGAAAATCGGGGCGCGTGGCCGCCGAGCCCGCCACCGTGAAGGCCAGCTCGAATTTGTCGTACAGCGGCACGCTGGCGCGGTTGGCGAGCGGCGCGCCCAGGCTCAGGCTGCCGGTGGGCGGGATGGTGACGGGCGGCGCGCTCTGCGTGATGAGCGGCAGAAAGACCTGGCGGGTGGCCGTGGCCGCGGCCGACGGGCTGGCCGGCGGCTCGGCGCTGGGCGTGTCCCCGGCCGGGGTCTGGGCCAGCGCCGGGGCCGGGGGCACGGGCGAGAGCGCGGCCGGCGCCGGCCCGCACATCGTCAACACCAGCGCCAGGCCGGGCGCCAGCCGCAGCCACCAACGCGTCATCAGCGGCTCACCGACGGCAGCCAGACCTGCACCGGGTTGAGGAGCAGATCCACGGTCAGCGGCTGGGCCGGCCCGCCGCTCTTGCTGAAGGTGGCGGCCACGGTGAGGGCCCGCACCTGGCTGGTGGCCACCTGGGTGGTGACCGCGATCTGGCAGGCCGCGCCGGCGGCCGGCTGGCCGGCATAGGTCAGCTGGCGGGCGCCGGCGTCGTAGGCCGGGGCCGGCGCGCAGGTGGCGGTGTGGCTGACGTAGTTCAGCTCGGCCGGAAGCGGCAGCGCCGCCGTCAGCGGGCCGCCGTCGCCGGTGAGGGTGAGCGTGAGCAGCACGTTATCGCCCTGGTGCGCCAGGCTGGGCGTGGCCGCCAGGCGTTCGGTGGCCGGCAGCACCGTGATAAAGACCTGGGCCGTGGAGGCCAGGCCCTTCTGGTCCGTGACCGTGACGCGCGCTACGTACTCGCCCGGCGCGCCGTAGACGGTGTTCACGGCCGGGCCGGAGGCCGTCTGGCCGTTGCCCAGATCCCAGGCATAGCTCAGGCCGCTGCCGGGGCTGAGGGCGGCGCCGCCGGCGTTGAAACCGAAGCTGCCGGCCGCGCTCAGGCTGACCGCGTCGCCGGCGCGCACCTCGCCGCTGCCCACGCGCCGGGCCAGGGCGGCCGGCGGCACCTTATCCACCGGCGCGAAGACCAAGTCGTCGACGTAGGCGTCCACCAGCGGCTCGCGCCAGTCGGCGTCGCCCTCGCCGTCACGGACCACGATCTCAAATTGGCCGTCGTTGTCGGCCGGCGGCGTGTTCATGGTGAAGTAGACGTAGTGCCACTGGCCGTCGCCCGCCCACTGCGCCAGGGTCGGCAGATCGATCAAGACGTCCTGAAATGGATTGTAGAAGTAGCCGCTGCCGTCGCCGCCCACCACGGCCAGGCGCAGGCCCGGCTCGGGCCACACGCCGGTGCCGGTGCGCGCGCGCCAGACTCGGTCGATCCGGAAGTACGCGCCCACGTGAAAGGCCTTGGCCACGCGCGGGGCGCGCTGCTTGAACGTGAACTTGTCGACGAAGGCGTTCGGGGCCTGCGCGCCGTCGCCGTTGATCAGGCCGGCGTAGCGGCCGCCGTGCGGGGCGGCCCGGCTTCCGCCGTGGATGGCCGGCAGCGGCCAGGCCGCGCCCCACGGCCGGCTGGCCGCGTACTGGTTGTTGAGGTCCTTAGACAGCCGGCTCTCCAGCTCAAAGCCGGGGTCGC
>JAEURL010000442.1 GCA_016789165.1 Anaerolineales bacterium
GCGGCTGGCGTGAGCCGGCCGAGTGATGCCGCCAGCCCGGTGCGCCAGCGGCTGGCGTGAGCCGGCCGAGTGATGCCGCCAGCCTCGTGCGCCAGCGGCTGGCGTGAGCCGGCCGACTGATGCCGCCCAGCGGCGGGATGCGGTTACAATCCCCCCATGACCATCTTCGATCACAAACGCCTGACCAACGACGTCTTCAAGCTGGACGTGGAGCGCATGCGCCGCGGCTGGTATTCGGACAAGTACTTCGAGAACATCGGCGCCATGCTCAGCCACCTGGCCGCCGACGGCTACCGCTACGCCGGCCACGCCGCCCACCTGCCGGGCGTGGACGTGCATGCCGTGGAAGTGGGCAACCTCGAGGTGGAGATGCAGTGGTTCACGCGCCGGCCCGGCACCACCCTGGTGGTGGGCGTGGACAAGTGCCTGGAGATGCTGCGCCATTGCACCGGCCATTGGGAGGGCGAAGACTTCGTCTCCACCTGGGACACGCTGGAGGTGCAGGCCGTCCATGACGGGGCGCTGGTGAAATACGACGGCGACCCGCTCCAGATCCAGCCCGGCATCCGCGTGCGCGGCCGCTACCGCGACTTCGCCCTGCTGGAGACGCCCACCCTGGGCATCCTGACGCGCGCCTCGCGCGTGGCCACCAACGTCTACAACACCCTCATCGCCGCGCGCGGCAAGCCGGTGCTGTTCTTCCCGGCCCGCTTTGACCTGCACGAGGTCCAGGCCGCCGACGGCTACGCCTATAACGTGGCCGTCCAGCGCTTCAACCTGGACTACGCCCAGACCAACAGCCCGTTCATCTCCACTGACGCGCAGGGCGACTGGTGGGGCGGCGCCGGCGGCGGCACCGTGGCCCACGCCGCCATAGCCTGTTTCTTCGGCGACACGGCCGAGACCATGCTGGCCTTCTGCGCCACGCGCCCGCCCGAGATCCCGCGCATCGCCCTGGTGGACTTCAACAACGACTGCGTGGGCGACTCGCTGGCCACCCTGGACGCCATGTTCAACCGCTACCGCGAGCTGGTGGACGCCGGCCAGGAGACCGAGGCGCGCAAATACCGGCTGTACGGCGTGCGCCTGGACACCGGCGCCAGCGTGCGCGACGCCGCCGTGCCGCCGCTGGGCGACCCGGCCCTGGACCTGGGCGTGAACCCGCGCCTGGTTTTCTACGTGCGCCAGGCCTTGGACAACGCCTGGACGCGCTGGAATGTGCCGCGTGAATGGGAAGAGCGCGCCCGCCACTTCTGCCGGCGCGTGCGCATCGTGGTCTCCGGGGGCTTCAACCCGGAGAAGATCCGCCGATTTGAGAAACTGGGGGTGCCGGCCGATATCTACGCCGTCGGCTCGTCCTTGTTCGAAAACCACGGCGAGACGGTGACGGACTTCACGGGCGACGTGGTGCGCGTGAAGGTGGGCGGCCAGTGGCACGATATGGCCAAGGTCGGCCGCCGGCCCTGCGATAACCCCGACCTCGAGCCGGTGCGCTGAGGCCGGCCCGGCCTACCAGCCGATGCCCGTGTACTGCCCGTTCAGGGCGGCTTGGTCGGCCGTGATGCGCACCAGGTCAATCACCACCTGCTCGGGCCGCAGCCGCTCCAGGGCCGCCCGGAACTCGGGCGCCTTGTTGCCGATGACGATCACCTCGCTCTCGGCCAGGACTTCGTCCAGGGTCTCGCACATCAGGGTGGCGATGTGCGGGATCTCGCGCTCGATGTAGGCTTTGTTGGCCCCGTTCAGCCGCGCCAGCGAGACGTTCCGGTCGTAGATCTTCACCTGATAGCCCTTGCCGATCAGGGTCTCAATCAATTCCACCATCGGGCTCTCGCGCAGGTCGTCCGTGCCGGCCTTGAAACTGAAGCCGAGCGCCCCCACCCGCTTGCGCCCGGTCTGCCGGATCAGCTCAAAACCGCGCTTGAGCTGCAGGTCGTTGCTGACCAGCAAGGATTCGAGCAGCGGCACGTTCACGTCCAGGCGGTGGGCGTGGTACAGCAGTGCGCGCAGGTCCTTGGGCAGGCACGAGCCGCCGAAGGCGAAGCCGGGCTTGAGGTAGTAGGCCGAGAGGTTGAGCTTGGTGTCCAGGCAGAACAGGTCCATTACCTGGTGGCTGTCAATGCCCTGCTGCTTGCAGATGCTGCCCAGCTCGTTGGCGAAGACCACCTTGACGGCGTGGAAGGCGTTGTTGGCGTACTTCACCATCTCGGCCACCTTGAGCGGCGCGGTCAGCACCGGCGCGGCCAACGGCTGATACAGCTCGGCCGCGCGGGCGGCGCCCGCCTCGTCGTACTGGCCAATCAGGCTGTAGGGCGGATGATGAAAGTCATGGATGGCGGTGCCTTCGCGCAGGAACTCCGGGTTGAAGACCACACCGAAATCGCGGCCGGCCCGCCGGCCGGAGGCCGCCTCCAGGATCGGGATGACGCGCGTCTCCGTGCTGCCGCGCAGCATGGTGCTGCGCAGCACCACGACGTGATACTCCGGCTTGCGGGCCAGGGCCAGGCCGATGGCGTGGCAGACCCGCTCGACATACTCCAAGTTCAGATTGCCGTTCGCGTCGCTGGGCGTGCCGACGCACACCAACGAGAGGTCGGTGGCCAGGACCGCGGCCTCCGCGTCCTGGGTGGCGCGCAGCCGGCCGGCCGCCACCGCCTCGCTGATCAAGCCATCCAGTTCAGGCTCGATGACCGGGCTGCGGCCGGCGTTGATCAGGTCCACCTTCATCGGGCTGACGTCCACGCCCACCACCGTATGGCCCAGCGTGGTCAGACAGCCGGCCGAGACCGACCCCACGTAGCCCAAGCCCAGCACACTGACTTTCATCGGGAACTCCTATTGGCGATCATCCCCTGGCCCGCGGGAGCGGCGCGCCGCGCCAAAGGTGAACCATCGCGCATCAGTGGAATGTCAAGTGGCCCCCTTGCGCAGTCACGATACCACCCCAACGCAAAGGCCGGCGATAAGGAACAAGTCCTATCGCCGGCGGCCGGGCGCGCCCAGCGGGCCGGCCCTCAGTTGGTGGAGAAGGGCTCCAGCGGCCGGGAGTCGCCCTGGGAGGGCACGGCGTGGTGCTCCAGCAGCTTCCACTCCACTCCCTGGCGCCGGAAGAGGTTGGTGGCCCGCGCCTGGAGCAGGCCGGCCCCGGCCACCTGGCCGGTGTCGATGTTCTCCAGGCAGGTGACCTCGGCGGTCTGGCCGAAGATGCGGGCCCGCGCGGCGCTGGCCCAGATGCGCAGCGGCCCCTGATTGGCGAAGATCGCGCGCCAGCTGTCCAGGATGGCCTCCCAGCCATACACGGGCCGCCAGCCGGGATGAATGCAGACCGCGTCCGGGCTGGACAGCCACAGGCGCTGCATGGCTCCCAGGTCCGCCAGGCTCAGCGCCCGATAGAACCGGGCATTGGCTTCCAGAACGGCGTCCAGATCGGCGTCCAAGCGGGGCCGCCTCAGGCCGGCAGCGGCGCGCCCCAGGCGCGCAGCAGCGGCAGCAGATCCGGCAGGCTGGCCGCCTCGGCCTCCGGCACGATGTTGCCGCGGTGCGCCCGGTTCGCCGGGTGGTCGGCGTGGGCGGTCAGCCAGACGTGCCGCAGGCCGGCCAGCTGCGCGCCGAGGATATCGGCGCCGAGGGTGTCGCCCACCATCACGCACTCGGCCGCCGGCCGGCCCCAGGCCGCCAGCACACGCGCGAAGATCTGGGGGTTCGGCTTGCGCAGCCCCACCGCCGCCGAGATCACGATTGGATCAAAGTACGGCCGCAGCCCCGCCTGGTCGATCAGGCGCTGGACGTTGGCGGCGTCGCCGGCGTTGGAGAT
>JAEURL010000566.1 GCA_016789165.1 Anaerolineales bacterium
GGCCGATGTCGCCGGGGTAGGAGGCCCGGATGGTGGGAAAGCCCGCGAACTCCAGGATGCGGGCCAGGGCCTCGCCCAGCACGGCGTTGCGCGCATGGCCGATGTGGAAGGAGTGATGGGTGTTGGGCTGGGCGTACTCCACCATCACGCGCTCGGCCTTGGCCGCCCCGCGCCCGAAATCGGCCCCAGCGCCGAGCACGGCCTCCACCACGCGGCCGGCGTAGGTGGGCGTGTCGAAATAGGCGTTCAGGTAGGCTTTGTCCGCCGTGATCCGGGCGACGCCGGCCGGCGGCGTGAGTTTCTCGGCCACCAGGCGGGCCAGTTCCTGGGCGCGCTGGGGGACGTTCACCTTGCGGCCGGCGCGGGCTTCGGCCGCCGCCGCCTGGAAGCAGGCATTGGTGCCCTGCCCCCACTGGCCCGCGAACGGCGTGGCCTGCCATTTGATCTCGCCCGGGTCCGGCACGCCCAGCTCGGCCAAGGTCGTTTTGATCTGGCCAGCGATCCCGGCTAAATCCTGCTCAAACATCGGAACTCCTGAAAGACCCCCAGCCGCCGCGCGGGCCAACCGGCCGCGCCCCTGGGTGAGGAGGGGTTTAGGTTGACGCGTGATTGTAGCACGGACGCGCGGCGTGGACCCTAGTCGTCGTCGCCGCCGATGACGGTGAAGGGGCGCGGCCGGCGCGGGCGCGGGGCGCCGAGGCCGGGGTCAAACACCTGGGGGTGGGCCGCAGCCGGCGGGGATTGGATTACGACCACGCGCGGGGCTTCCGGCTCCCGCTCGGCCAGGTGCTCCGCGCGCTGCGCGTGGCCCAGCCGGCGCGTGATCAGGGCGACCACGATCAGCGAGGTGGGGATGGAGGCGGCCGCGCCGGCCACCACGCCCACGATCACGGCCATGGCCTGATCTGAGAGGCGCAGGCCGATGACGACCGCCAGTGTGACGCTGAAGGCCAGCAGGATCAAAAAGACGGCCAGGCGTAACCGGGGCATGGCGGCGCGGGCCTCCGCTTACTTCGGGCGCCGCGGGAGGCGCCGCCGGCGCGCCGGCCGAGGGGCCTGGTCCGCCGCCAAGGCCAGGCGATGAGCGTGCGCCACCCATTCGCCCAGGCGGGCGGGGTCCGCGTGGAAGGCCTCCGGCAGCAGGACCCAGGTGGACATGGTGCGGCCCTTGACGCGCCACGGCGCGGCCCCGGCCTGGGCCAGCAGGGCGGCGTGCAGCGCCGGCTCGGGCAGCTTCACGCCCAGGCGGCCCTCCGGCCACACCAAGGCAAAGACTTTGCTGGCGGCGAAGACCGTGTGGCAGCCAAACATGCGGCGCTCGCTGACGGCCGGCAGGCCCGCGCACGCCTGGCGCAGCTGCTCCCACAAGGCTTCGGTTTGCGAGGGGGCGGGCATCCGGGCCTCCTGGCGGGCGGCTAACCGGCCCGGCTGGGCCGGGCGATCTCGGCGTAGCGGAAGCAATCCACCACGTGGTCGTTCACCAGGCCCGTGGCCTGCATGAAGGCGTAGCAGATGGTGGAGCCCACGAACGTGAAGCCGCGCCGCTTCAGGTCCCGGCTGAGCGCGTCCGACTCCGGCGTGGTGGCTGGGACAGCGCGCAGGCTCCGCCAGGCGTTGGCCTTGGGCGTCCCGCCCACGAAGCGCCAGACATAGGCGTCGAAGCTGCCGAAGGCCCGCTGCACTTTCAAGAAGGCCTGGGCGTTCTGGCGGGCGCCGGCCACCTTGAGCCGGTTGCGGACGAGGCCGGGATCGGCCAGGAGCTTGGCCAGCCGGGCCTCCGAGAAGCGCGCCACGCGGGCCGGGTCGAAGTCCGCGAAGGCGGCGCGGTAGTTCGCGCGCTTGTTGAGGATGGTGCTCCAGCTCAGGCCGGCCTGGGCGCCCTCCAGGATCAGAAATTCGAAGAAGCGCCGATCGTCGTGGACCGGGACGCCCCACTCGTCGTCGTGATAGGCGATCATGCGCGGGTCCGTGCCGGCCCAGGCACAGCGATGCCGATCAGTCATGGAGGGCCTCCTGGAATATGGGCACTTTACCCCAACCCACCGCCGGCCGCGAGGCGCCAGTCGTCCGGCGCCACCCAGGCCGCCTGAAAACGTGTCAGGCCGCCAGCCGCCGCGGCCAGGAAATCCCCCCGCCCCAACAGGCGCTCGGCGCCGCTGCCGGCCCGCCCGCTCGCCACGCGGGCGTCCTCGGCCGAGGCCACCCGGCCCACCAGGCGCACCGGGAAGTTGGCCTTGAGCAAGGGGCCGACCACGGCCGCGGCCGGCTTCTGCAGGCCCGCCACCAGATGCAGGCCGGCCTCCCGGCCGCGCTGGGCCAGCCGGGTGAGCGCGGCCTCCGCCGGCTTTCCGGCCACGGCCAGCAGGTCGGCCAGCTCGTCCACCACGATGACCAGCCGCGGGTCCGTGGCGCCGGCCCGGTCGCGGCGTTCCATCTCGCCCACCAGCCGTTCCAGCCAGGCGCGGATCGCGGCCGGCTCGGCGATCACGGGCGCCAGACAGTGCGGCCAGCGCTCGAGCGGCGCCAGCCCGCGGCGTTTGGGATCGATCAGCACCAGCTGCAAGTGGGCCTGCCGGTGGGTGAGGGCCAGCGAGAGGGCCAGGGAGCGCAGCAGTTCCGTCTTGCCCGAGCCGGTGGTGCCGGCCACCAGCAGGTGCGCGACCTCGGGCGAGGCCAGCCGGATCAGGAGCGGCCGGCCGTCCTCGGCCAGGCCCAGACAGGCGGTGGAGGGCGGCAAAGCGGGCAGGCCGCGCAGCAACGGCAGGAGGCGGACCGGGGCCGGCTCGGCCCGCGGCACCTCCAGGGCCAAGGTCCCGCCCTCGCGCGCCACCCGCACGGCCGGCGCCTCCAACGCCAGCGCCAGCTCCTCGGCCAGGCCGCGGATGGCGCTCAGGCGCGCGCCGGGCGCGGCCGTGAAGTGGTAACGCACCCAGCGCGGCGTTACCGTGCCGCCCTGCACCTGCACGGGCAGGCGGTGCGCGGCCAGCACCTGCTCAATGCGGTCAGAGTGGGCGTCGAGCTCGGATTGTGAGGGGGGACGGGCCACCAGCGCCTCCAGAACAGGGTGGGACCGGGCGCGGCCGGCGGCAAGGGGCAGCCAGGTACAGGAAGCGCGCGGTTGCTGGGTGAGTGTGTCTCCGTTATATCAAAACATTTGTTCTATTTCAAGGGGCAAAAAAAGGCCACGCGGGGAGCGTGGCCTTGGGCCGCTTACTTGCCCGTCTTTTCCAGGGCGTTCAACTGCTTCATGAGCCGGCTCTTGCGGCGGGCGGCGTTGTTCTTGTGCACCACACCCTTCTCGGCCGCCTTATCCAGCGCGCTGACCGCGGCCATGACCGCGGGGCGCGAGGTATCGGCCAGCGGGGCGTCCAGCGCCTCCCGCGCGCCGCGGACGGCGGAGCGGGTGCGGGAGCGGCTCTTCTGATTCACCGCGCGCTTGCGGGCGTTGGAGCGGATGCGCTTCTGAGCGGATTGCTTGTTGGCCAACTTCGTCTCTCCTGCCGAACGTTAAATGCTATTAGGGCGCCTCATGACGCGAAGCGAGATTTTATCTGAGCGCGGGCAATTTGTCTAGGCCAAAGCCACACACTCGATCTCCACGCGCGCGCCGCGCGGCAGGCCGGCCACCTGCACGGTGCTGCGGGCCGGCGGCGTGCCGGTGAAGAACTCGGCGTAGACGGCGTTCATGCGCGCGAACTCGCCCAGGTCCTGCAGGAAGACCGTGGTCTTCACCACCCGGTCCAGCCCGCTGCCGGCGCCCGCCAGCACGGCCTGGAGATTCTGCAGCACGCGCCGCGTCTGGGTTTCGATGTCGCCGTCCACCAGCTGCATGCTGGCCGGGTCCAGCGGGATCTGGCCGGCGCAGAAGATCAGGCCGCCGGCGCGGATGGCCTGCGAGTACGGCCCAATCGCCTTGGGCGCCTGGTCGGAGTGGACGGCGGTCAGTTCGGTCATGTCATTCTCCTTGAGTTGGACAACATCCAGCACAGCCAGAGTTACACAAAGAACGCCTCGGCGCGGCCGAGAGCCGCATCGGCCAGCCGGCGGCGGATCCGCGGGTGGATCGGCTCCGGCAGACGGTCCCAGGCGAAGAAGCCGGCCTCCCCGACCTCCACCGCGTCGGGCCGCAGCTGCCCGCCCCGCCAGCGGCATTCAAACACGGTGCTGACCACCTGCACCGGGTCGCCATTGGGGTAGACCACGCGGTTATCGGCGCCGGCGTACGCCCCCACCAGGCGCACGGGTTCCACGTCCAGGCCGGTCTCCTCGCGCACTTCGCGCACGGCGGTCTCGGCCACCGACTCGCCCAGGTCCATGAAGCCGGAGGGCGGCATCCAGTGGCCGTTATCGGTCCGGCGCACCAGCAGCACCTGGCCGGCCTCGTCGCGGATGACGGCGCTGGCGCCCGGGGCCACAATCCATTCCCGGCCCATCCGCGCCCGCAGCTGCAGGATGGTGGCCCCCTGCCCGTCCGGCGGCGCCGGGCGCGGCGGTTCAAAGGCCGCGGCCGGCCGGCCGGCAAACAGGTCGCGGGCCATGGCCGCATACCAGGGCGAGGTGGCCGGCAGCGCCTCCGGCCCGAAAAAGGCCTGGTCCAGGGCCTCCGCCCCGTCCGCGCGGGAGGCCCCGCCCGTCACCCGGCACTCCAGGGCCGCCGTCCACTGCTGGACGGCGTCGCCGTTCGGATAGACCACGTCGTACTGCGGCCCGGAGTAAACGCCCACCAGCCGGACCGGCTGAACCTCCAGGCCGGTCTCCTCGCGGGCCTCGCGCGCCGCGCACTCCGCCAGGCTTTCGCCCACCTCCAGCACCCCGCCCGGCAGCCCCCACCAGCCGAAATCCGCCCGCCGCTGGAAGAGCAGCCGGCCGGCCGCGTCGCGGATCAGGGCTGTGGCGTACACCAAGAGGACCTTGCCCGGCCCGGCGCGCCGGCGCAGTTCGGCGACGTAGCCGCTCATGCCAGGCTGCGCAGGAAGAGGCGCAGAGGCTCAAAATCCTCGAGCGGAAAAATCGCGTCGTAGGCGTCGCGCGGGAGCTGGGTGTGCAGCGGCTGCCGGGCGATGATGATCACATAGTAGTCGCGGCCGCGTTCGCGGCGCAGGGCTTGCAGGCGGCGCACGCCGCTGCCGGGCTGCGCGGAGTCGACCGGCTCGATGACGATGGCGGCCGCGTCCTTCCGCAAGCCGGTGAGGGTGACGCTGGGGATGTAGAGCCGCAGCGCGCCGGTCCCCACCTCCAGCTCGAAGCCGCCCTGCCAGTGCTCGTGGGCCAGCTCGTTCACCACCAGAAAGTCACACAGGGCCGCCTCCATGTTGCTGCGGACCTGGTGGCCGTTAGGCAGAGTCCAGCCGGGGCGCCGATGCAGGCTCATGAGACCTCCGCGAGTGCTGCCAGCCGCTCCAGACCGCCAGCCAGCTGGTCAAGCGCGGCGCGACGGCGTGGAGCGTGAGAAAGACGCGCAGCATGCCGGGCAGCACCACCTCGCGCTGGCCGCGCTCGACCGCGGCGACGAGGGCCTCCGCCACCTGGCCGGCCTCCAGGGCCGGGATCAGCCGGCGGGCCAGCCAGGGCGCCCGCTCGAGCGTGCCGGGGTTGTGGGTGAAGTAGGGGGTATGCACCTCGCCGCACAGGATCGAGGTCACCCCCAGCCCGGTGCCGTGCAGATCGGCGCGCAGGGCCTCGGTGAAGCCATACAGCGCCCAGCGCGCGGCCGTGTACCCGGCGGCGCCCGGCCAGACCAGGCGGGCCGCCGGCGAATTGATGGTGACGATCCGGCCCCGGCCGCGCGCCAGCATGGCCGGCAGGCAGGCGCGGGTGACGTAGAAAGCGGCGAAATAGGGGACCGCCATCATCTGCACGGCCTCGGCCGGCTCGGTCTCCTCGGTGGCCAGCCAGCGGCCCGCGCCGGCGCTGTTCACGACGACAGCGGGCGCGCCCAGGTCCGCCAAGGCCGTGTGGACCGCCCGCTCGGCGGCGGCGGCGTCCGCCAGGTCAGCCGGATAGACGCGCGCCAGGCCGCCGGCGGCCTGGATCTCGGCGGCCACCGCCTCCAGGGCCGGCCGCGTGCGCGCCAGCAGGGCCACGCGGACGCCGCGGGCGGCCAGGGCGCGGGCCGCCGCCGCCCCGAGGCCGCTGGATGCTCCCGTGATCACGGCCGCTTGGTTGTTTAGCGTCATGCGGCCTGAGTGTAAGCGGCCGCCGGAGGGGTGTCAACTCGCCCGCGCAGCGCACCCCATCCGAGGTAGACTGAGGGCACCGGCGACGGAAGCTTTCCCAATCCAGGAGCATCCCATGCGAACTTTACGCGGGCGGGCGGCGCGCCTGGGCGGCGCGCTCGTGGTTGTGATTCTACTGGCCGGCCTGGGCGGCCTGGCCTGGGTGACGCGGGACCAGGCCCACAGCCTGGTGACCAACCCGGCCGCCGGCCGCACCCTGCCAGACGAGAGCCCGGCCGATTATGGCCTGGCGTACGAGGAGGTGACGGCCACGGCCGCTGACGGGCTGACCCTGGCCGGCTGGTATATCCCCTCCGCGAACGGGGCCGCCGTCATCGCCCAGCACGGGTACAAGTCCAACCGGGCCGAAATGCTGAATGAGGCCGCGATGCTGCACGCCCACGGCTACGGCGTGCTGATCACGTCCGTGCGCGCCCACGACCGCAGCGCCGGCGAAACCATCACCTTGGGCGCGCGCGAGATGCAGGACTTGGAGGCCTGGTATCAGTACTTGCGCGGCCGGCCGGAGGTGGACCCCCAGCGGATCGGGGCGCTGGGCAATTCGATGGGCGGGATGCTGGTGATCCAGTACGCGGCGCAGAACCCGGCCATCCGGGCGGTGGTGGCCAACAGCGCCTTTTCCTCGCTCAACGACACGGTGGCCACCAGCGTGACCTACTTCACGGGCCTGCCGCCCTTCCCCTTCGCGCCCCTGATCCTGTGGTGGGCCGAGCAGCAGACCGGCCTCCGGGCGGGCACCATCGACACCACGGCCTGGATCCGGTCGCTCAGCCCGCGCCCGGTCTTCCTGATGCAGGGCGGCGCCGACATCATCATCAACGCCGACAGCGGCCCGAAGCTCTACGCCGCCGCCGGCCAGCCCAAGGAACTATGGTTCGAGCCGGACCTGGGCCACACCGAGTTTGACACCGCCCGGCCGGAGGAATACGAGCGGCGCGTGACGGCCTTCTTCGACCAGTATCTGCCGTAACCCGTCAGGCGAAGGCCAGCCGCGCCAGCACGTCCCCCAGCGCGGCGTCGAAGAGGGCCTGCATCACCTCGGCCGGCGCGCTGTACGGCCCGCCGAACGAGCCGTCGCCGTACAGGGCGCGCGTCTCCTCGGCGTTGAGCAGGCGCGGGGCGGAGGCCAGGGGCTTGGCGTGGGCGGGCAGGTCCGCCACGCGGCAAAAAGCGAAGGCCTCCAGCCAGTTGGCGTGGCTGGGCGGCAGGCCGGCGCGCTCGGCCACCGCTTGCACGGAGGCCGCCGTCCACCAGTCATACCAATCGGCCTTCAGGCCTGGCAGCTCATTCACCAGCTCGGAGAGCAGCGCCCGGCCCGGCTGGTTGCCGCCGTGCCCGTTGAGGACCAGCAGCCGGCGGAAGCCCTGGCCGTGCGTCCAGCGCACCAGATCCTCCACGACGGCCAGGAAGGTGGTGGTGCGCAGGCTGAGCGTCCCCGGATACTTCTGGAAATAGGGCGAGATGCCGAAGTTGAGCGGCGGCGCCACCGGCACATGGGTGCGCTCGCTGGCCGCGTCCGCCAGGGCCAGCGGGATTTTGATGTCGGTGAGCAGGCTGAGGAAGCCGTGCTGTTCGCACGCGCCGACCACCAGGATCAGCCGGTCGTCGTCGCGCAGATAACGCTCGATATCCATCCAGTTCAGGTCTTCCAGGCGCATGGCAATTTCTCCCTTAAGTTGCGGCCCAGGGATTATAGAGCGAGAACCGGAGGAAGCGGCCCACCTACGAGCCGGTGCCGGAGTAGTGGCGCAGGCCGAACAGCCAGAAGCGGTAGCCCAGGAAGAGCAGGACCGCGGCCACCACCGGGCCGGCCCAGGCGTAGACGCCCACGTCCCGGCCCAGGATGTAGCTGGCCGGGTAAAAGGACGCGAACCCGTACGGGATCAGCCAGGTCAGCAGGGTGGTCACGGCCTTGGGGTAGATGGTGAGCGGGTACTGCGCGAACAGGTGATTATCAAAGATGGCGCGCGTCACCGGCACCGAGTCCATGATCCAGAA
>JAEURL010000492.1 GCA_016789165.1 Anaerolineales bacterium
CGGCCCGCGATCTGGCGCAGTTCGGCCATGAAGTCCAGGTACTGCATCACGGTCATTTCCGGATAGAGCGGCACATTCTCGGGCAGATAGCCCACCCGGCGGCGGACCTCCAGCGACTCGGTCAGCAGGTCAAAGCCGGCCACCCGCCCGCGCCCCTCCGACGGCGGCATGAAGCCGGTCAGGATCCGCATGGTGGTGGTCTTGCCAGCCCCGTTCGGCCCGAGGAAACCGACTACTTCACCCTTATTGGCTTGAAACGTCAGTCCCGCGATGGCCGTCCGCTCGCCGTAACGTTTGGTTAGGCCTTCAACTTGGATCATCCAAATTACCTCATTATGGACAAGCCCTGACAACAAAAAGCACACAGTGGCGCAAGGGACACTGGTGCTCCGAGGGCCGTACCTTAAAGGTTTGCCAGGAAACTATACAACGTTTACGAATGTCAAGTCAAGGTCTACTTAGGAGCCGTTAATTGAGTTTGACACGGTCCACCCCAGACGGGTAAAATCGGAGTTCGCGCCCTGAAATCAGGGCGCATTTTGCGCCCCCCTTTTTCCTGGAATCCGCGCCGGCGGCCCACGCCGGCGAAATTGACAACTGATAAAGGAGAGCTTGCATGGGAGATCTGACGTCCTTCGAGCAAATCGCCATTTACGCCACCCTGGGTATTTCCGTCCTGGGCCTGGCGTACGCCATTTTCCTGCGCGCCCAGATCCTGCGCGAGGACAAGGGCACAGCCAAGATGCAGGAGGTCTGGGGGTGGATTAAGGAAGGCGCCAACGCCTACCTGAGCCGGCAGCTGCGGGCCATCCTGCCCCTGATCCTGGTGCTGACGGTGGCGCTCTTCTTCTCGGTTTACATCGTCCCGCCCACGGCCGAGGCCAAGGAGCACTTCGCCGGCCTGCCGGAAAGCCAGGTGACGCTGATCATCGCCTTCGCCCGCGCCATTGCCTTCATCATGGGCGCCGGCTTCTCGCTGACTGTCGGTCAGATCGGCATGCGCATGGCGGTGGAAGCCAACGTGCGCGTGGCCGCCGAGAGCCGCAAGACCTTCTCGGGCGCCATGCGCATCGCCTACCGGGCCGGCACCATCACCGGCATGCTCACCGACGGCCTGGGCCTGTTCGGCGGCACCATCATCTTCATCATCCTGGGCAAGGCCGCGCCGGACGCGCTGCTGGGCTTCGGCTTCGGCGGCACGCTGCTGGCGCTGTTCATGCGCGTGGGCGGCGGCATCTACACCAAGGCCGCCGACGTCGGCGCCGACCTGGTGGGCAAGGTCGAACAGGGCCTGGAAGAGGACGACCCGCGCAACGCGGCCGTCATCGCCGACCTGGTGGGCGACAACGTGGGCGACTGCGCGGGCATGGCCGCCGACATCTTCGAGAGCTACGAGGTCACCATCGTCTCCGGCCTGATCCTGGGCCTGGCGCTGACCGCCATCACGGGCCACAACGAGTGGTTCGTCTTCCCGCTGATCGTGCGCGGCATCGGCGTGCTCTCGTCCATCATCAGCACCTACCTGGTGAAGACGCCCGAGAAGGAACAGGGCGGCGACGCCATGAAGGCCATCTCGCAGGGCTTCCTGTACGCGGCCGGCATGTCGGTGGTGATGTTCGCGGCCGCCGGCTGGTATTACATGAGCATGGTGGCCGGCGCCAGCGAGATCCCCGGCGGCTGGCTGCGCCCGGTGTTGGCCGTGGTGGCCGGCGTGGTCCTGGCCATCCTGATCGAGCGCGTCACCGAGTACTTCACGGGCACCCACGGTGCGCCGGTGAAGGATATCGTCAAATCCATGCGCGGCGGGCCGGCCACCACCATCCTCTCCGGCATGGTGCAGGGCAAAGAGAGCGCGGTCTGGTCGGTACTCACGATCGCCGGCACGATCTTCGTCTCCATCCTGATCTTCACCGTCGGCTTTGACTACAGCGGTCTGGTCGCCAAGACCGGCCTGGCCGAGCCCGTGCTGCAGACGGCCTTCGTGCTGTACGGCGTGGCCATGACCGGCATCGGCATGCTGACGCTGACCGGCAACAACGTGGCCATGGACTCCTTTGGCCCGATCTCGGACAACGCCAACGGCATCGGCGAGATGGCGGCCTTGGACGAGAAGGCGCGCCGGATCATGACCGACCTGGACGCGGTGGGCAACACCACCAAGGCCATCACCAAGGGCGTGGCCATCGGCTCGGCCGTCATCGCGGCCGTGGCCCTGTTCGCGTCCTTCATCACCGATGTCTCCAAGGTGGACCCGCTGGTACTGGCCAACGGCATCCGCGTCTCGGTGCCGCAGGTCTTCATCGGCATGCTGCTGGGCGGCGCCTTGCCCTGGATGTTCTCATCGCTGGCCATCAACGCCGTCAACCGGGCGGCCGGCCTGATCGTGGACGAGGTCCGCAAGCAGTTCCGCGGCGGCGTGCTGGAGCCCAAAGGCTCGCCCAAATACAAGGAGCCGGATTACAAGCAGGCCGTGGCCATCTCCACCTCGGCCGCGCAGAAAGAGTTGATCTCCCTGGCCCTGCTGGGCGTGGTCCCGCCGATCCTGGTGGGGCTGTTCCTGGGCGTGGAGGCCCTGGGCGGCTTCCTGGCCGGCATCATCCTCTCCGGCCAGCTGCTGGCCGTGTACATGAGCAACGCCGGCGGCGCCTGGGACAACGCCAAGAAGGTGGTGGAGGACGAGCCGCGCGATCCCACCAAGAATCAGGGCAAGCACTCCGAGCGCCACAAGGCGGCGGTGGTGGGCGACACGGTCGGCGACCCGCTGAAGGACACGGCCGGGCCGGCCCTCAACCCGATGAT
Source organism: Anaerolineales bacterium (assembly GCA_016789165.1). GTDB lineage: Bacteria > Chloroflexota > Anaerolineae > Anaerolineales > UBA6663 > SpSt-583. The sequence continues at coordinate 2,800 of JAEURL010000492.1, forward strand.
CAAGGTGGTCAACCTGGTCTCGGTTATCATCGCCCCGATCGTGGTGGTTTACCAGACCATCAGCATCGGCACGGTGGTGGCCGGCGTGATTTTGATGGCCGTCCTGGCCTGGGCCGTCTGGCGCAGCAAGAGCGACACCGCGGCTGAACTGGTGTAGCCAGCCCGGGTGGCTTAAACGAAAACGGGACCGGCCCAGGCCGGTCCCGTTTTTTGTTGCGCGCGGCCAGCGGCGTTTACATCACGTCCGGCGCTTGAATGACCAGCAGGCGCAGGGCGTTGGCCAGAGTCTGCTTGACGGCCGCCGTCAGTTGCAGGCGCCCCGCGCGCACGTCCGGCTCGGCCTGGATCACGGGCGCCTCATGGTAGAAGGCGTGGAAGGTCTTGG
>JAEURL010000568.1 GCA_016789165.1 Anaerolineales bacterium
AGCTTTGTCATAGGTCGCTTTCCCGATCAAGGGGGCACTGCGCGGGCAGCGGCCGGCTCAGACGAGCCGGCGCGTAGCCAGCGCCTCGCGGATCTCCCGGATGAGGTCATCCACCTGCACCGGCTTGCTCAGGCAGGTGACGCCGTAGGACGAGGCCTGGGCCATGTAGCCGCGGCCGACGTGGCCGGTCAGGCCGAGAATGGGCACGTGCGGGGTCAGCTTGCGCAGGACGCGGATCACCTGGATGCCGTCCAGGCCCGGCATGAGCATATCCAACAGGTAGACGTCGTAGGTGTCCTCGGCCGCCGCCACGATGGCGTCGGCGCCGTTGCCCACGGCAGTGACAGCGAAGCGCTGGTCAGTCAATTCGTCGCGCAGGAAATTGCGCAGGTCAGGCTCGTCTTCGGCAATCAAGATCTTGGGCATAGGTATCCTTAGGCCGCGGCAGCTGGCACAGCCAGTTGCGCCTCGGCAAAATCGTCAAACCGGCCGGCGGCCTGTTGCGCCGGCAGGGCCGGGCGCGCCACCGGGAAACGGACCAAGAACGTGGTGCCGCGGCCGAGGGCGCTTTCCAGGCTGATCTCGCCGCCATAGGCGCGCACAATGCCGGCCACGATCGACAGGCCCAGGCCGGTCCCCTTGCCGACCGGCTTGGTCGTGAAGAACGGGTCGAAGATCTTCGACCGCAGGTTCTCGGGAATGCCGGCGCCGGTGTCACTCACCTGCAGCACCACCTGGCCGGCGGCCGGCTCGTGGCTGGTGCTGATCTTGATCTCACCCCCCTCGGCCATGGCGTCGCGGGCATTGGTCATCAAATTGATCAGCACCTGGACGATCTGGTTCCGGTCGCACAGCAGCGGCGGCAGGTCCGCGGCCAAATCAGTGACGACGGTGATATTGGACCAGCTGCGCAGCTGATGCTCGACCAGCAGGAGCGTATCGCGCACCAGTTCGTTCAGATCGGCCGCGGCGGCCGCGCCGCCCGAAACCCGGGCGTAGGTGTGCAGCGAGCGCACAATCTCGGCGCAGCGCCAGCCGTTGCGATGGATCACATCCAGGTTGCGGCGCAGGTAATCCGGCGCCAGTTGATTGTCGTCCAGCCGGCGCTGCAGGCTCTGGCTGACGCCCGTGATCACCTGGAGGGGTGAGTTCATCTCGTGGGCCACGCCGGCCGCCAGCGTCCCCAGGTCCGCCAGCTTCTGCGCATTCAGAATCCAGGCCTGGGTCTGTTTGCGCTCGGTGATATCCGTCTGCACCGACACCCAGCAGCGCCGGCCGCGCAGCGTGGCCGCGCTGATGCGGGCCGCGCTGGTGAACGGCGTGCCGTCCTTGTGCCGGTTGGAAAATTCGCCGGACCAGTTGCCCTGGGCCAGGATGGCGGCGCGCAGCGTCTCCATCAGCGCCAGGTTTTCTCCGGTGGACAGGTCGTTGAGCACAGTGACCGACTGGCCCAGCAATTCGCCCGGCGGATAGCCAAACATCGCGTCAAAGGCCGGGTTGGTGAGCAGGATCTGGCCGCTCTCCTCGTCTGACACGTTGACGCCTTCGGCCATATTGGCCAGCACGCTGGCCTGCATGGCCAGCGACTCCTCGGCCTGTTTGCGCTGCGAGATGTCCCGGGCGACGCCCACAATCTCCAGCTCGTCGGCGTCGTTGGCCACGATGGTCGTGCTGGCCTCCATCCAGATCAGCAGGCCGTCGGCGCGCCGGACCTGGATCTCGGAGATGGCGCTGTGCTGGGAGCTGTCGCTCTTGGGGAACTCCCGCAGCCGGCGCTGGAAGCGGGCGCTGGCCCTGCTCCAGCCTTCGCCCATCAGCTCCGTCGGCGCGAGACGCAGGAACTCTTCGACGCCGTGGCCCAACTGCGCAATGGAGGGGCTGACGTAGGTGAAGCGCTGGCGGGCGGCGTTCATCACCCAGACCACGTCGCCCACGTTTTCGGCCAGCAGCCGATACTGGCGCTCGCTCTTGCGCAGGGCCTCCACCGCCGCCTGGCGGGCCGCCTCCAGTTCCACGGTGTGGGTGACATCGCGCAGGACGTGCACGGCGCCCTGCCCGTGCTCGGTGAGCAGCACCGGATAGTTGGTGATGTGAAACCAACCGGGCAGCCGGGCGAACTGGACCGGGCCGGCCTCCGGCTCGGCGAACTCCGGCGCCGGGCCGGCCGTGCCGTGGAACAGTTCCGCCAGGCTGCGCCCCATCAGCTGCGTATAGGCCAGCTGCAGCTGGATGCTGGCGGCACGGTTGCAGCGCACCACCCGGCTGTCCGGGTCGGTGACCAGCACCACCTCGGAAACGGCATCCAGCGTGGCCTCCCACTCGCGTTTGGCGCGGCGGATCGCATCCTCCAGCTGCTTGCTGTGCAGCAGCCGGCGCAGGCGTTGGCGCACGATGGCCAGGTTATAGGGCTTGGAGATCACGTCACTGGCGCCCACTTCAAAGGCCTGGTTCACCGACTGGGTGTCATCCAGGGCCGTGAGCATGATGATGGGGACGTTGCGGCGCTCGGCGTCCTCGCGCAGCCGGCCGCACGTCTCCAAGCCGTCCATGACCGGCATCATGATGTCCAGCAGGACCAGGTCCGGCTGGAGACGCGCATAGGCGTCCAGGGCCAGTTTGCCATCGGCGGCCTCAGCCACCCGATAGCCGTCCTCCACCAGGATGTTGCGCAGGATGAGGCGCGCGTTGCGATCGTCGTCGACAATCAGAACATGCGGGGCTGAGATCTGCACGCGATGAATTCCCTTCACGGCCTGGGGACCGGGCTGCCGCCGGGCAACGGGCGTCCGCCGCTGCCGCGCCGGCTGACCTGGAGATCAGGCTCCACCGAGAAGCTTATGCAATCCCGTCCACCCGGTCTGTAAACGGCCGGAAAAGACCCATAAATTGCCGGTAAAAATACGGCGGCCGGCGCCTACTCGGCGCCAACCCGGGGAACGAAAAAGGCCGGGGGACCCGCCCCCGGCCCTGTCACATCTGGCGCCGGCCGCCGTCAGTGCCGGCCGTTCGCCGCCGGCACGCGCGCCGGCGAGGCCGGCCGAATAGCCTGGGGCGCCCGCCGCGCGGCCGCCCGATCAGGCTGGGCGTTGGCCTCGGCCAGGGTGAACCGGCCCACCAAGCTGCGCAGATCGCCGGCCATCTGGGCCAGGGCCTGCGCGGCCGCACCGACCTCGGTCACCTGGGCCGTCATCTCCTCCGCCGCTGCCGATACCTGCTCCACCGCCGCCGAATTCTCCTCGGACACACTGGCGAGGCCCTCCACGGCGCGCAACACCTCGGCGGAACCGCTGGTCATGGCCACCGTGGCGGTGGTGTTCTGTTCCACCACTACGCTCACCGCCTCCGTGGCCTGCACGAGCGCCTCGGAGGCCGAATTCATGCGCTGCATGGCGGCCAGCGCGGCCTCGGCCTGACCCTGGACAGCCGTGGCCGCCTGGGTGATGGCGGCCAGCGCCGCGCCGGCCTCCCGGGCCTGGGCCGCGCCGCCGGCTACCTCCTGCGCGCCTTCGTCCATGGCCCGCACGGCCTCGCCCACCGTCAGCTGAATGCCTTTGATCAGCCCGCCGATCTCCTTGGTGGCGGCCGAGGCGCGCTCGGCCAGTTTGCGGACCTCATCCGCCACGACCGCGAAGCCCTTGCCATGCTCGCCGGCGCGGGCGGCCTCGATGGCGGCGTTCAGCGCCAGCAGATTGGTTTGGGAGGCGATATCGTCAATGGTCTGAACGATGGCCCCGATCTGATCCGAGCGCTGGCCCATCTCGCGCACCTTGTCGGCCGCCACGCCAACCTTGGCTCTAATGGAATCCATGCCGTGGATCGTGGCCGTGACAGTTCGGGCGCCGGCCTGGGCCGCGGCGGCAGTGGAGGCGGCCTCGCGGCTCACGGTTTCGGCATTGGCGGCCACCTGCCGGGCCACCGCCGTGATCTGGCCGGTGACCGCCGCCGCTTGGCTGACCGCCTGGGCTTGAGCCTGAGCGCCGACCGCCACGCCGTCGATGACCCGCTTCATCTCTTCCATCGCAGCGGCGGTATGTGACACGGTCTCCGCCTGGTGGGTTGTGCCGCGCGCGACCTGCTGGATGGTGGCCGCGATCTGGTTGGTGGCCTGCCCGGCCTGGGTGGCGGTGGCGGCCAACTGCTCGGACGCCGTCGTCACGACCCGGGCATGGTCGGCGACCTGGCCCACCAGGCCACGCAGAGTGGCGACCATCCCCAGGAAGGCCTGCCCGAGCACATCGGCCTCACCCTGGGCCGTCAGGTCGCGGGACAGATCGCCCTCCGCCAGCCGGCCGGCCGCCTCGGCCGCCCGGTGCAGATAAGCGCGCAAGTCCTGGAAGGCGCGCAGCAATTCGCCGGCCTCGTCCTGCCGCTGAACCAGGTGCGACAACGCCGCGGTCTCGACGGCCCGCACGTCGCCCTGCGCCAGCTGCCGGGCCTCGCGCGTGGCCAAGACCACGGGCGCGGAAATCGAGCGCGCCAGCCCCCAGCCGGCCAGGCCCAGGAGGAACGCCACCGCCAGGGCCACGAGGAGCGCCTGGACGACGACGGTCACCAGGCCGGCGCGCACTTCCGCCTCATCTTGTTGAACGAACAGGCTCCAGCCCAGCGGCTCGGCCATTGGCCCGGTCAGCGGCGCATCGGCGACGATGGCGGCCCGGCCTACCAGGTCCGGAATGCCGCCCACCGCCGTGGATTGGCCGGCCTCAGCCAGCGCCTTCAGGCGCCCTTCCGGCAGAGGCTGATTCATGAAAGCCGGGAGCTTGGAGTAAAGGATGGAGCCCGCGCGATCCACCAGCAGAACCTGACCGGTCTGGCCAAAGCGCACGGCTGCCAGCGTTTGGACCAGGTGGGAGATATCGGCGGTGCCCCGCAGGATCCCGACCACCGTCGGCGCGCCGGCCGCGTAGATGGGCACGCCGATGTTGACGGCCCAGGTCTTGGTGCTGTCATCGTACTCGAAGTCGCCGATGTAGAGGGCCCCGGTGCCGCCGGCATAGGCGGCCTCCCACCACCCTTCGTCGGCCTGCAGATAATCGCCGGTGCGGGCGGTCATGGCCACGTTCAGGCCCCGGGCATCGGTCACAAAGACCTCGACAAACTGCGGGAACTGTTGGGCGAACTGGCGCAAGCGGCCGCTCAGGCCGTTTTGCTCGAGCTGGGCCACCAACGGCTCCGCCGCCGGAGCGCCATCCTTCCAGGCCTGATCGAGGGCGGCGACGTCTTCAGCCGTCACCACGGCCGCCGTCAGGTTGCCCGCAGCGGCTGTCGCCACCACATCGGGCGACAGCGCCAGCGTTTCCAGAATCCCAACGCTGGCCTGCACCGGCTCCGCCGCCCGCTGCACGATCTCGCCGGCCAGCAGTTGCAGTTCAGTGCGGGTCCGTTCGGCGGCGTCGGCCGCGACAGCCCAATAGGTGAAGGCGGTCAGCAGGCCGACGGCCAGGCAGACTACGGCCAACACCAAAGCCAGGACCTTGTTGGCGATTTTCCAATGGGTGAGATTAAAGCGGGCAGTCAGCCAAGACATATGCGGCTCTCCCTAGCCTCGGCAGCTTGATGGCTGGCTAACGGGCCTGGGCGGCGCCACATTGCCTTGGCCACAGATGGGCCTGATCTCAAACGGCCAAGAC
>JAEURL010000503.1 GCA_016789165.1 Anaerolineales bacterium
CTTGTGACGATTTGGCTCACTCGACTGAAGCAATGGCCGTGCGATTGAAATTCCCGCCAGTTACCAGTAGTTCGAACCAGGCAGATACGCAACCCGAGTATTTTGGATCATTGGGCAGGCAGTCCCAATAGCAGACGAGAGGAGGTGGTTATTCGTCCTGGTCGAGGCTGGCCAGGACGGCCAAAGCTTGGGTCCGCAAGTGAGGGATGTTCTGGGTCGCGGTCGTCCAAATGATATCCCAGCTCACGCTGAAGTATTCGTGGACGGCGATATTCCGCAGAGCCGCGGCCTTGCGCCATTCAACTTCCGGATGCTGCCGCTGGAATTCGGGCGTGAGACGGCTGGCAGCTTCACCGATGACGATCAGTTTCTGCAACACCGCGCTTTGGCGCAGCTCGTCATCCAGGAATTGCTCACGTTCCAGGTCCGCCAGGAACCGAGCGATGGCGTCCGCGGCCTCGACCATATCGGTCAAGTACAAAGTCTCAGGCCGCATAGACAACCTGTTCGCTGGCCAGGACTGAGGCGCGGATGACCGGTTTCAACCCTTGCCGGGGAACCAAATCTACCGGCCGCCCCAACAGGGCCGCTAACTCGTCCTGAATGTCGATGAGCGTGAACAGCCCGATTTGGACGTCCGGCTCAAACTCCACCAACACATCCACATCGCTATCCGGCCGGAAATCGTCGCGCAACACTGAGCCAAACAGGCCCAGGTGACGAATGTGGTGCCGGCGGCAGAACTCCGCAATTGCGGTGGTTGGGATGGAGAGGCGCGGCTGGTTCATACACGGTCCATTCTAGCGCAGATTATGGTCTGTTCCCATCGACCCAACCTGCCTGGTGAAGCCCCCACCTTGGTTCGGGACTTATCCTCTGCTGCTATTCGAATACTGGCGGAAAACCAGCCATTCGGCTAGACCGCCCTGCCCGACAGTCAACGCCATCCTTCACAGGCGCATTTGACCCTAACAAACGAAAAATCCGGCCAGAGACCGGGTCAAAAAACTCAACGCGACTGAAGAATTGGCGGCGACTATCACCCGCTTTATAGAAGTTTTGCAATTAGTCATGGCCACGGCGGAGTTTCACAAAACCCTGAGGGTCGACCACCGCCCCGGCCTGCGCCAGAACAGTCTCCGCACGATGGGCTGCGAGTTCCTGCTCCAGCTCTCCCCGGTGATCCAGGTAATAACTCAAGGTGTCATGCACGACTGCCGCGCTGAGGTGCGGATAAGCACGCAAAATGTCTTCAACTGAATCTCCGGAACGATACAACTGCGCAACGACTCGCACCGGCAGCCGGGTTCCGCGCACATGGGCGACTGCGCCTAGCCGAACGACGTGGGGGTGTTCGGTCGGAACTTCATTGGGCCCAGCGGAAGAGGCCATTAAGGCGCTCATAGTCGGGATTTTAGCACGAATGTCCGGCGGATTTTTTTGATCGGTGAGCTTCGACCCTCTGCCAACGGTTTTATTTATCCACTGGCGGAAGTGCCCATTCAGTAGCGCCGCCCAAATTTCGTCGGTTCTCCGTCCGTCCCTCGTCCATCACCACCGCGTTTAAACCTATCCTGCCCACGTCAATTGGACCCGCGTGCTCCTTGGTTTTCATCGGGTCCTTCACGTTGATGCGGACGCTGTCGGCATCCCTTCGTGCGCCGGATTTGCCTGCGGCCCAGATGCCCTAGCTGGTTCGGCTGGGAAAAGCAGGCACGAGTACGTCCGGATTCTCTCGCTAACGCTGCTGCGAGCGTCCCACCCCTGGCCCGGAGCGCCGGACGTCTGGCGCCGTGAGCCTGGCCGGTCTCATCGAGGCTTACCGGCCCCGCCGCGATCACGATGGATCGCCTGGCCGGCCCTGCGTCCGGGCCGGCCGGAAGACAGGAACGAAACGATGGACGCGGTTGCCGGGCAGCAGGCCGCCCGGGCTGCGTGAGCAGTCAAACGGGTCTACGCCGGCGGGCGCTTTTTCGGACCAGCGCCGCCTACCTAAACAGATCAAGCGGACACCGGCTGGCGGGACAAGCCCGTCCCCCCGGCCTATCGACTGAAAGGAGTCGGACATGGGATCGCTCAAAGGACAGGTGACTTACACGTTGAATTCTCTGAAGGCCTTCGGAGAAAGTCGGCATGCGGCCCGAGCAACGGGGCGGGCGACTGGCCGCATCTTCGCCGTCCAGACCATGCGGAGCTATTGCCAGTTGAGCGTGGTCTTCGCGGCCTGGTGCCGGGATGAGCACGGCCTGCGGCGGCTGGGCGACGTGACGCCTGAGATGACGGCAGACTTTATCGCCGACCTGCGCCGGCGCGGGCGCTCGCCGGCCACCGTGAACACGTACGTATGCGCCATCAAGAAGCTGGACGCCGGCCTGCGCCAGGTGGGCTGGCGCTATCCGGAAGCCGCGCCGCTGGTGGGCGAGTTCCACGGCCGGCGCGCGGACGTGGTGGCCGACCCATACTCGCCCGAGGACGCCGAGCGCCTGATCAGGGTGCTGACGGCCATCGATCCGCAGTATGGCGGCGTGGCGCGGTTGCAACGAATGAGCGGCTTGCGGGTGAGCGAGGCCGTCCACCTGCAGGCGGGCGGGATTGCTGCCGATGGCAGTCAGATCACGCTGGCCGGCCCGGGCACCCACGCCAAGGGCGGCCGGCCGCGCCAGGTGCCGATCCTGGCCGAGCATCAACCAGTGGTCGCCGGCTTCCTGGAGCAGGGCCTGGCCCACGCGGATGGCCACGTCTTCCAGCAGCGCCAGTCCTTGAGCAAGGCCGTCAAGCTGGAGGCCAGCCGGCAGGTGATCAAGCTCGGGATCGAAGCCGGGGACGGCACGCACTCCTTCCGGAAGCTGTATGCCAACGAGTTGTATCAGCACTTGCTGACTGTCGAAGGCCGGCCAGATGACGAAGCCCGCCGCGCCGTGACCCAGGCACTGGGTCACAACCGCCTGGACGTGCTCAAGGCCTACATCAGCGGCCAACGCAGGCCACAGAGGTAACACCATGACGCCCGAGCACGAAGCGTTGCTGGAGTGGGCGCGAACCATCTACTGGGGCGGCGCCCCGCCGGCGCCTCTGGCCAACGCCGACCTGAACCTGAGCCAGCTCAAGACCACCCTGCCCCCCTGGAGCGCCCGGACTGCGCTCGCCGCGCTGCGCAACTGGCTCAATGAACCCCCTCAAAGCGGGGTGCGGGATCAACTCCGTGAAGGACTGACCCAGATCGGCTGGGACACGCCCAGCGCCGCCGGCCGGCGCTTGATCTCCGACCTGCTGTGGAACACGGTCATGGCGCGCTTTGGGGTGATCCCCGACCTGGCGCTGGCGAAGTGGGTGTACCAGGAGGTCGCAGTCGAGTTCGGGATGCAGGTTGTGGACGCGCCGCATGGCCGGGACGAGTGGGAGCGCACGGGCTGGGTCGTGCGGATTCATCTGGAGTGCCTGAACAGCCACAACTACCACAAACCGCTGGAATGGGTGCTCAACGCCCTGCTCTTCTACGACGTGGAGCTGGGTCTAGCCGACCAGCCGCTTTACCTGCGCCGGCACCAGCGGCCGCTGTTCGGCTTCGCGCTGTCCGGCGGGGAGCAGACGCCGCGCGAGCCGCCCGACTGCCCGGACTGTGGCGCCGCCATGGTGCCCAAGCACCGCAACCGGAACGGCTCCCCGTTCTGGGGCTGCCCCAATTATCCCGGCTGCCATGGCTCGCGGAGCTGGAAGGCCCGCCGCTGAGCCGCCAGCCCATCCCACTGTCGTTGGAGACCCCCATGTCGGTTGCCACCCTCCCCCTGCGCCGAGCCGGCCGGCCGGCTCAACCCCTGC